>CAIMDR010000405.1 GCA_903839795.1 uncultured Methylococcaceae bacterium
CCCATTAAACAAGTTGAATTTTTCAGTGAGCAATTCCAGTACGCGGCGGTCGGCTTCATTGCGTTCGTTAAGAAAGTTAACGAAGACGACATCATGTTGCTGCCCGTAACGATGACAACGACCTATGCGTTGTTCAACCCGTTGCGGGTTCCAGGGTAAATCATAGTTAATGACCAAGGAACAAAATTGGATGTTCACACCTTCTGCTGCTGCTTCAGTGGCAATCATAATACTGGCTTGATCGCGGAAATGTTCAATCAAGGCGGTGCGAATATCGATGTCTCTGGAACCTGCAATACGGCCTGTGCCTTGGTTTGCGGTTAGCCAGGTTTCATAAATAGCGGTCGCTTCCGGACTATTATTGGTGCCGCTGAATTGAACAATTTGGCCGGCATAACCATTAGCTTCCAGATAGTCCTTAAGATAAACCTGAGTACGCCGTGATTCAGTGAAGATAAGCGCCTTACGTTGTGCACCGGTAGTGACCATTTGCTGAAAACCAATTTCCAAGGCGCTCAGTAAACTGCGTGTTTTAGTGTCGGTGCCGATGCTGCGTGCCCAGATGGCTAATTGTGCGAGCAAGTCAATTTCTTCTTTTAATTGCTTGCGGTCGATAGTGGATGGGGATGTGTCACTTTCTTCTGGAGGGTCAATATCCAGAATTTCATCGAGTAAATCGTTTTCGATGTCTTCGTCGCTGATCAGTTGCTCGGCAAAGTCAGGATCATCCTGAATTTTATCAGCACGCAAGGCTTCCAGTCTGAGCTTCATAGTCTCAAGCGTGCCGGCAATTGCCACGGAAGAGGAGGCTAATAGTTTACGTAGTATCAGTTCGGTAAGATGTCGCTGGCGATGCGGGATGGCATAGCTGTTTGGGCGCAATAAAAAGGCACTGACTGCTTCATAAAGCCGGTGTTCGTCATCGGTCGGGCGAAAGGGTTGAGTGAGGGCATGGCGTTCGGTGTAGCGGATATATTCGGTGACTTGATTACGTAAGGTACGCCGACAAAAGCCTGATAAGCGCTGCCGCAAGCCCTCCATGTCGCTACCTGCCGAGACATATTGACTACGAAAAGCATTGACGTCACCAAACAGGTGTTCGTCAATTAAAGTGGAAAGACCATACAATTCCAGTAATGAGTTTTGCAGCGGGGTCGCTGTCAGTAGCAACTTACGGCAATCTTCCAGCGCCCAGCGTAAACCTTGACCAATTTTGTTGCTTTCCCGGTAGGCGTTACGCAGTTTATGCGCTTCGTCGATGACCACCAAATTCCAGGCAATGGCTTTTAGTTCTTCACGCATCCGGTTGGCATAGTGATACGACAGGATGATTATGGCTTTTTGGTTAAGCGGTGATTGCCCTTTTTTTAGGGTATCGCGCCAGGTTTTGGCATCCAGTACAACCACCGGCAGGTTGAATTTTTCTTCCAACTCCAGCGCCCATTGCTTGCGTAAAGAGGCGGGACAGATAACCAATAAGCGTCGTTTGCGTTCCGACCAATACTGGCACAGGACAATTCCCGCTTCAATGGTTTTGCCCAAGCCTACTTCATCCGCCAGTAAGACCCCTTTGGATAAGGGGGATCTTAAGGCGAATAAAGCGGCTTCAATTTGATGAGGATTTAGATCGACACTGGCATCAAATAGCGATTGTGACAGACGACCGACATCGTTGGCTCCATGCTGCCTTGTGAGTTCATGTGCAAAATATTTTGCATGGAATGAGGTAATCATTTTATGAGACAGCTTGGTTTTATCCGCTTGCTTTTGATGCGGTCGGTGGCTTCTTGGACTGACATTTAGTGGCTCTCGGGAATAGCTGTAAAACTTTCCGGCCATTGCTTTGCGCCATGCAATACCGCCAATATTTGTATTTGTTGGTCTTTTACGCGATAGGGCAAGATAAAGTGTGTACCGGTCAGCACCAATTCACGAGTTTCTTCAATGCGCCCCAGGCGACCTATTAAGGGATTATCTTGGAGTAAAACGGCACGCCCTTTAATTTCGTTAAGTAGCGTTCGTGCTGCTTTGGGATTGTCTTCGGCAATGTAAGTAAAAATATCGCGTAAATCTTGACGGGCTGGCACAGTCCAGACTATTTTCATGCAAGCCCGTGGGCTTTGCTTGCGATCAAATCTTCTATTTCACGCATGACGTCATCATGGGCAATGACGTCGCCACGATCTGCTGCGGCTATGCCTTGGTTGATCTTGTCACATGCCGGAGCGTTGGCTTGCAGATAGGCTTTTATGGCCTGATTAACCAAATAATTACGTGATCTGTCCAGTCAGCAATTCTCATTATGGAAATTCTTGTAAATCAAAAGGTTGTAAATTTGACTTATTGGTAATGCTGTGAATCTTGATCATTTTTTAGTCAAATC
>CAIMDR010000406.1 GCA_903839795.1 uncultured Methylococcaceae bacterium
CGTGCCTTTCGTGCTTTTCGTGGACTCCGGTTTTTCTTTTTTTTTCGTGGACAATAAAAACAATTATCAAGGCAATCATTAAATGGTAACGCAAGACTTTTCAACACAAACAAAAGCACTGATTGATAACCTCAAGGGAGTTTGTACGTCTTATGGTCTGGGCAATGACGGTAATGAGTTTAAAATTATCACCCAGGTGTTTTTGTATAAATTCATGAATGACAAGTTTGTTCATGAGGTTAAATTAATAGACCCCAAACTTAAAAATGCCGCCAACTGGGAGCAAGAAATTGCCGGTTATTCAGAGTCACAATACCAACTACTCTTGATGCGCATGACCCCCGACAGCGCCAAGTTAAAACGCGAACACTATCTATCCACTCTGTTTAACCAACAAGATACTGAAAACTTTGCCAAGTTGTTTGATGACACTTTGCGTGATATCGCGATTTTTAACAACGATATTTTCTCGGTTAAAACCGACAGCGGCGCCAAAATCACCTTGTTTGATAATGAGTTAAGCAATTACATCACCGACAGCTCAAAGCGCGATAACTTCTGTAAAGCCATCATCAACCAATTGGTCAACTTTAGTTTTGAGAAAATCTTTAGCCAAAAATTTGATTTCTTCGCGACCATTTTTGAATACCTGATTAAAGATTACAACAAAGACGGCGGCGGTAAATATGCCGAGTATTTTAGCCCCCATGCGGTGTCCATTATTATGGCTTCCATCTTGGTGCCCACGCCGGTCAGTAACGTAACCTGCTACGATTGCGCGGCGGGTTCGGGGATGTTGCTGATGACCTTGGCGCACGTTATTGGTGTAGACAGTTGTACGATTTATTCTCAGGATATTTCCCAAAAATCCAGCAGTATGTTGCGTCTGAATTTGATTTTAAATAATCTGGTGCATTCGATACAAAACATCATTCAAGGTAACACCATGCTTTTGCCCTACCACAAAGTGGGCGACCAACTGATGACCTTTGATTACATTGTCTCCAATCCGCCGTTCAAGCTGGATTTTAGCGATTATGTGGCGGATTTGGATGGCAAACAAAATCATGAACGCTTTTTTGCCGGCATTCCCAACGTGCCCAATAAAGATAAAGACAAGATGTCCATTTATCTGCTGTTTATCCAGCACATCATCGTATCTTTATCCCCGACCGGTAAAGCCGCCATCGTTGTACCCACCGGTTTTATTACCGCACAAAGCGGTATTGAAAAGAAAATCCGTGAAAAGTTGGTTGACTCCAGAATGCTGCGCGGCGTGGTATCCATGCCCAGTAATATCTTTGCGACCACCGGCACCAATGTGTCCATTTTGTTTATCGACAAAACCAATACCAAAGGCGACATCGTGTTAATGGATGCCTCTAAATTGGGCACCAAAGTCAAAGACGGCAAGAACCAAAAAACGCTGCTGTCACCCGAAGAAGAACAATTGATCATTAACACCTTTAACCGCCACGAAGCGGTAGACGATTTTACCGTCGTCGTGTCTTATGAAGATATACAAGCCAAAAACTGCTCCTTTAGTGCCGGTCAATATTTTGATGTCAAGATTGACTATACCGATATTACCCCAGAAGCCTTTACCGCCAAAATGACCGGTTTTACGAATAACCTGGATGCGCTGTTTAAAGAATCTGCCCAGCTTGAAGCGGAAATAAAAACACAGTTGGCGGGGTTGAGGTATGAATAAAATAACCGACTATCTTAGGGGTGGGGTTCACCCCCGCTCTTTTGGATGCAATCATCAGGGTTTTGTGAAAACCGCAAGGAATTCGGGGCAACCGCAAGGGATTGCCCCTGCTGGTTTGGGATTGGTTTGGAAAATAGTAGTTGATGTGGTTGAGGTATGAATAATTTTCGTAAAGTTAAATTGAATGATATTACTATTAATTTAGATAAAATAAGAATTCCTTTATCATCATATGAGCGATCTAAATTAGAAAAAAAATATCCTTACTACGGGGCACAAGGAATTATTGATTATGTTGA
>CAIMDR010000407.1 GCA_903839795.1 uncultured Methylococcaceae bacterium
CCCCATCAGGCAAATATACGAATCATAGCGGCAACCGCTAAAAAATTAAAAATGTCCATGGATCAGGTTGTTGTGACGCTTGAAAATCAGGGTAATACCTCGTCTGCTTCGGTGTTGCTTGCCTTTAATGAAGCCGTTCGTGATGGGCGCATTAAGCGAGGACAAGTCATTTTGCTTGAAGCCTTTGGTGCCGGGTTTACCTGGGGCTCAGCATTAATTAAATACTAACTAAAGCGTTTTTGAAAATGAACAAGCAAATGAAAAATTTGGCTTTTGTTTTTCCGGGTCAGGGCTCTCAGTCGTTGGGTATGTTGTCAGATTTAGCGGACAGTCATGATGAGGTAAAACAAATCTTTGGTCGAGCATCTGAGGTGCTGGGAAAAGATTTATGGGCTATCGTTACGCAGGGTCCGGAAGAAGACCTTAATCAAACCCAAAATACACAGCCTGCCATGTTGGCGGCCGGAGTCGCTGTTTGGGAGGTGTGGTGTAAGCATAGCGTTATTCGTCCGGACTGGATGGCAGGTCATAGTCTGGGTGAGTATACGGCGCTGGTTTGTTCTGGTGCCTTGTCTTTTGAAGACGGTATCAAGCTAGTTGCTGAAAGGGGGCGATTAATGCAGGAGGCGGTGCCCGCTGGTGTTGGGTCAATGGCGGCAATTTTGGGGCTTGAAGATCACCAGATTGTTGATATTTGTGCCCAAGTCGCTGAAAATGAAGTAATCTCAGCGGTTAATTTTAATGCACCGGGTCAAGTGGTTATTGCCGGTAATCTGGCAGCGGTTGAAAGGGCAATGATTGCCGCAAAAGAAGCGGGTGCCAAACGTGCCTTATTGTTGCCGGTTAGTGTGCCTTCTCATTGTGCCTTGATGCAATCAGCGGCTGAAAAACTGGATCAGTATCTACTGAATACAGTGATTGATAAGCCGAAAATGACGCTGATACATAATGTAGATGTTGCTTCGTATGATGAGCCTGAAAAGATTCGCCATGCGTTAAAAGAGCAACTTTATAAACCTGTGCGCTGGGTCGATAGCATTAAGTTTATGCATGATCAAGGTGTTGAGCGCTTTGTTGAATGCGGCCCGGGCAAGGTATTGATTGGGTTAAACAAGCGTATCGCTAAAGATGCAGAGCATCTTTCTATCTATAATTCTGAGACGTTAAATAAGGTGTTGGAGCAATTCAATGACTAAGCAAATAGCTTTAGTAACAGGTGCCAGTCGTGGCATTGGCAGAGCCATTGCCGAAAGATTGGCGGATGATGGTTTTTTTGTTGTTGGCACCGCGACATCGGATGCTGGCGCTGATTCAATTTCCGTTTATTTGGGTGATAAGGGGCAGGGTATTAAACTTGACGTGTCTAATGTCGACTCCATTACAGAGGTGATGAAGGCGATTAATGACGAGTTTGGTGCGCCGACAGTATTGGTCAATAATGCAGGTATTACGAGAGATAATTTGTTGATGCGGATGAAGGATGATGAATGGGATGATATTATCAACACCAATTTAACCTCTGTTTTTCGGATGAGCAAGGCTGTATTGCGCGGTATGATGAAAGCTAAAACAGGGCGTATTATTAATATTTCCTCCGTGGTTGGCTTTACGGGTAATGCAGGTCAGGCCAATTACGCCGCAGCCAAAGCGGGTATGGTGGGCTTTGCCAAGTCAATGGCGAAAGAAGTCGGTTCACGCAACATTACCGTTAATACCGTCGCACCTGGATTTATTGATACGGATATGACCCGGGAATTGAGTGATGACATTAAAAATGCGTTATTGGCATCCATTCCCTTGTCTCGTTTAGGCGAGGCAAAAGAAATTGCACACACTGTTGCCTTTCTTGCTTCGGCAGGTGCAGGTTACATCACCGGTGAAACCCTGCATGTCAATGGTGGGATGTTTATGCCTTAATTTGGTGACATTGTTGTAATATTAAGTATAATTGCGAAACCGTCTGGATTTGCCGGAGACGGGAATTCAGTCAAAACTAATAACAATACCAATGTAAGTTTCTTAATATAGAAAAACTTACGTTGTTTGAGGATAATAATTATGAGTAACATTGAAGAACGAGTAAAAAAGATTGTAGCAGAGCAATTAGGTGTTAAAGAAGATATCGCTATTGATGCTTCATTTGTTGATGACCTCGGTGCCGACTCTCTGGATACAGTTGAACTCGTTATGGCTCTTGAAGAAGAATTTGAATGCGAAATTCC
>CAIMDR010000408.1 GCA_903839795.1 uncultured Methylococcaceae bacterium
TTACCCGGCTTTTTAAAGTATATACAGAATCTATATATTAATAAGATTAATCTGTCGTGGTTTCCGGGCATAAAAATCAAGAGCAATATCAGGAAGTAATAGCGTTGCCACAATATATTCCGTAATGAAAAAAATTTATTAATTGTATCACTCTTCCAAAAATCATCACATTTTTGGTAACTGATTCAGTTTCTTTATTTCAACAGCAGGGGAGGCGTGAGTAAGCCATAGATAAATATCTATGGGGCTAAGCGTTCAAGTCACTTATAATTTACCCGCTCCCTCTTTAACAGGTTGGTTGTTAATGAAATTTAGGGCATAAGAACAGCACTATCATACGAATAGTTAATACTTTCACATTGTAATACTTACCTGGACATAACGAAGACTGATGCGTATTCATTCACTCCCGATTCAATTGGTTAACCAGATCGCCGCAGGTGAAGTGGTCGAAAGGCCTTCTTCTGTGGTTAAAGAACTGGTTGAAAACTGCTTTGATGCCGGGGCGGGACACATTACTATTGAGATAGAGCAGGGCGGCGCTCGACTGATAAAAATCAGGGACGATGGTTGCGGGATAGTTAAAGAGGATTTGTCGCTGGCTTTGTCACGTCATGCGACCAGTAAAATTGCTACTTTGCAGGATTTGGAGCAAGTTGCCAGTATGGGTTTTCGGGGTGAGGCGCTGCCCAGTATCAGTTCTGTCGCGAGGCTTACGTTGATTTCACGGACTGTTGATGCACAGTGTGCCTGGTGTGTGACGGCCGATGGTTCTGAACAAGATTTTGATCCGCAACCTGATCCGCATCCGCAAGGCACGACGGTTGATGTGCGTGATTTATTTTATAATACACCGGCCAGGCGCAAGTTTTTAAAAACCGAAAAAACCGAATTTGCCCATATTGAAACGTTAATAAAAAGAATGGCGCTGAGCCGGTTCGATATTGGTTTTACGCTGTTACATAATCAGAAAGAAGTGCTTAATCTTAAACCGGCAGCAACGGATAGCGCACAAGAACACCGGATTGCCGGTATTTGCGGGTCAGCGTTTATTGAGAATTCGGTAAAAATTGACTTTGCCGCCTCGGGTTTGCAATTAACCGGTTGGGTCGGTTTGCCGACTTTTTCTCGTAGTCAACAGGATATGCAGTTTTTTTATGTTAATGGTCGGTTGATAAGAGATAAGCTGGTTTCTCATGCGGTTAAGCAAGCTTATCAGGATGTTTTGTTTCATGGACGGCACTCGGTTTTTGTCTTGTATTTGACACTTGATCCAACGCTGGTTGATGTTAATGCGCATCCGGCAAAGCTGGAAGTGCGGTTTAGGGAAGGCCGTTTGGTACATGATTTTTTATTTACCGCGCTGCATCGGTCATTGGCTAAGGTAAGACCCGAACACAGCGTAGTGAGTCTTGATGATCATGTCAGTTTACCCTTAGCGCCTGACGTACTGCCTGAGCAAGCTCGCCCAAATTTTGACCAACAACCAGCTTATAACCCAAGGCCGCCTCAGCAAACGTCACTGCCGACGGTAGCAGAAACGATAAGCGCTTATGCGTCCTTGTATCCGGAAGAGTCGATCGTACACAAACAGCAACCACCACTAACGGCAACACAAGATACGCCGCCGTTGGGCTATGCTATCGCGCACTTGCACAATATTTATATTCTGGCTGAAACACCTAAAGGCATTATTTTGGTTGATGCTCATGCCGCCCATGAGCGGGTAACTTACGAGCGCCTGAAAAAGCAATATCAATCAGGCGCGATACCTCGTCAGCCGTTATTGCTGCCCATTAAGATAAACGTCAGTTCAGCGGAAGCGGATTTGGCCGAGCAGGAACATGAGTTTTTTGGTTCTTTGGGGTTTGAGCTTAACCGATCCGGGCCGGAAACTATCATTCTTCGCTCAACGCCGGCTTTATTAGGCACTATCGATAAAGAACAATTGATACGTGATGTACTGGCTGACATAACCGAGCATGGTATGAGTCAGCGTATTCAGGAGCAATCCAACCAGTTGTTGGCAACTATTGCCTGTCATGGCGCGGTTCGTGCACGTCGCCGTTTGGGTATCGATGAAATGAACGCTTTGTTGCGGGATATGGAGCAAACCGAACGGATAGGGCAGTGTAATCACGGTCGACCGACCTGGATTGAATTATCAACGAATGATCTCGATAAATTTTTTATGCGCGGTCAATAAATGGTATCAGTCGGGCACAAGCAGGAATCTAGCATCATGCAAAAACAAGACCTTCCTCCGGCCATTTTCTTAATGGGGCCAACGGCTTCGGGAAAAACGGCGCTTTCTGTACAATTGGCACAGGCCTTGGGCGGAGAAATTATCAGTGTGGACTCTGCTTTAGTGTTTAAAGGCATGGATATAGGCACGGCCAAGCCTACCTTGGAAGAACGGGGCGGCATTCCGCATCATCTGATAGATATTTTGGATCCATCAGAAGCCTTTTCTACCGGTCAGTTTAGAACACAGGCACTCGATTTAATGGCCACTATAACCCGGCGTGGAAAAATACCGATTCTAGTAGGCGGCACGATGCTTTATTTTAATGCGCTATTAAAGGGACTTGCCGTATTGCCGGAAGCCCATCCGGAGATCAGGGCCAAACTGGATCAGGATTTAGAGCACTTGGGTAAAGAGGCGCTGCATCAACGCTTGGCGGCTATTGATCCACTGGCGGCGGCAAGAATTCATCCGAATGATCCACAACGCGTCCAACGTGCTTTGGAAGTTTACGAAATCAGTGGCAAGCCGTTATCTTCTTTTTTTAATGCCGCGCAAGGCGAAGACTTTCCGTATCAAA
>CAIMDR010000409.1 GCA_903839795.1 uncultured Methylococcaceae bacterium
GTACTGTCCCTGCGCACCAGCCTTGGATGATAAACCGGATAACCGGGCGCGTAGTTTAGTCGTTTGCCGCGAAGATAAAGTATCGACGGCACCATCACCACATCAACCGAGTCGGACTCAGCCCTCTCGGCTTCAAACCAGTCATAAAATGTCTGCGGGTAAATTTCGTCAGCATCGACAAACAATATCCAAGGTGTGTTGATAGCACAGTGATTAATGGCAAAGTTGCGCTGTTCGGCAAAACCCGGCCAGGGATTTGTATAAATCCTGCAATACCGACTATTAGCGATGGCAATCGTAGCATCGGTACTTCCCGAATCTACAATCACAATGGGATAACACTCAGGAATAGCCGCCAGACAATCCGGCAGATTGACCTGCTCATTTTGGGTCAAAATAACAACAGTTAACCTGGTCATTGTTTTAGTTTTTATATAAAAATGGAAAAATCAGTAAATCCACAAAAGCACGAAAATATTCATAGCACTATAAGATTGTCGGTCGCTATCAAAAAAGTGAATGATTCTGGACAAATCATTTCGTCCACGAAACACACAAAAAGCACGAAAAATTTCAAAGAGATACCAAGCTGTAAGTCGTCACCCAAAGGGGGAATAGCAAATTAATATAACGTACTAATTTATTTCGTGTCTTTCGTGGATAAACTGCGGTTTTTAGGATGATTGAAGTCTCCAAACGTTTCGGTCTGGGTTGCAAACCCCGACCGGCATTCTTTTTTTTCGTGTCTTTCGTGTTTTTCGTGGACAAATCGCAGTTTTTAGTTCTTGACCGCATATAAATTGATGTAAATACCCAACCCAAAGCAATGCATCAAACCGGCAAACGGGATTTGTAAAAACTTTACCATTCCGTCAACAATCGCCGCCGGCCGGCCTTTTAGTCGCAACCTTTTGGATGCTGCATTAAACGGGATTCGGGTTACTTGCTTCACCTTAACGACCCGAAAGCCGTTTTTCTCTACCAACGCAGTTAAACCCTGCTCGGTAAAATAATTGACATGTTCCGGTATCCATAAACAAGCGTTATCCTTGGTGCCCAGCAGCTTAACCAGAAACGAATCATAATTGGGCACGGCACAAGCCAAAATGCCGCTCGGCGCCAGCAGGCCGGACACTTTGCCAATGGCATGATCCGGCTCAAGAAGATGCTCCAATACCTGCGACATCATGACCACGCCGAACTGTCCCGCCGGTTCGTAATTCTCAAACATAACCGCCAACGGCTCATCACCATTCAAGCTTTTAAACACGTCATTTTCATATTTGCCGGGATTGATACTGACAGTGTTATAGCCCAACTTTCTAAGCACTTCCGTGTAAAAACCAAAACCTGAACCAATATCAAGCGCCTGATCATTATCAGAACTGTTAAACTGGTGAGCTTGATGACTCATGCGGTCAGCATCCAACCTACAGTTCGGAAATGCTGTCTCTTGGGCCAACACCGCTTCAAGTGTTATCGCTTCGGTTAGCGCCTGGCCTGAGTATTGATAAATGGATTGCAACCATTGCCTGGCCGGAGGTCGATTTAAAAAACCGGTTCCACAGCTTTCGCAGCGATAGATACTGAAAGCCGTGGTATTCACGTTTTCTGTATATTGAAAGTTTTTTTGGCGCCAAAATTTTATTTTCTCACCGCCACAGCTCACACATTCGTGCAAAACATCGCCATAGATTCCTGAAACTGCTGTTGCATACGTCATAATATTCCTCATGTATTTCTTTTTTTATATAAGCTGTTAACCCATAATTTGGCTTAAAAACAGGTTATGTATCATTTACTAAAAAAATGCTCAGACCGTTACGTTGCAGTCTGACAGGTCTTCTTGCCTTTCCTCTATTGCCTGTTTATTTTTGGAACTGATATTTCGCCATGGTTTGGCCAACAGGGCTAAAACCAAAGCCTCAACACCAAAATAGACAGGATTGGCCATAGCCGCGCCGGGTAATCCATAACTGTCTACCATCAGCGGAATGCTGATGGCCGCCGTCACCGCCCCGCATAAACGACCCAACAATAACCACCGTGTCCGTTTTTTGGCCAATAGGGGTTGAGAGATCACAGTTCCCAAGGCATGTAGCGCACAGCCCAAGGCTATGGCTGGTATCAAGGTTACCGCTGAATGATATGATTTTGCCAGTATCCAGGAAACCAACCAGTCGCCGGTGACCAGCAATAACAACACGCCAATAATGCCTAAAGCAACAACACTGGCTATCCAAATCCATAAAATCTTAAAGGCTTCCCGGGTCTGATTCAGGGAATATAACTGAAAATAA
>CAIMDR010000410.1 GCA_903839795.1 uncultured Methylococcaceae bacterium
CTTTTCATATCAATAAAATCGATAATAATAATACCACCCAGATTTCTGAGCCTCAGCTGGCGAGCAATAGTATGAGCCGCTTCAAGATTAGTTTTGAAAATAGTCTCTTCAAGGTTACGCCCGCCCACATAACCGCCCGTATTCACATCTACGGTGGTCATTGCTTCAGTCTGGTCAAATATCAAATACCCGCCCGACTTTAATTTAACTTTACGCTCCAAGGCTTTTTTAATTTCATCTTCGACACTGTAGATATCAAATACCGGACATTCGCCCGAGTAATGTTCGATAACCGGTACGATTTCGGGTACAAAAACTTCGGCAAATTCAAGCAGTCGATGATAGGTTTCTTTGGAGTCTACACGAACCCTGTCAATGCCTTCCTTGTACAAATCCCTGAGCGTTCTGACACTCAGAGGCAAATCCTTATGAATAAACTGCTTAGGCTTTGCAGTGGCAATCTTTTCTACTATCGATTCCCATAATTTCAGCAAAAAAGTCATGTCCGCAATCAGAATCGATTCATTGGCGCATTCGGCCGCTGTTCTGGCAATAAAGCCACCGCATTTTTGCTCCAACCTGAAGGCATCAAGACAGGCTCTTAACCGGGCGCGCTCAGCATCACATTCAATACGTTGCGACACCCCCGAATTATTCGAGTAAGGCATATAAACCTGATACCTTGAGGGTATCGATATTTCCGTTGTTAAGCGGGCACCTTTGTTACCCATCGGATCTTTAACCACCTGCACAACAATAAGCTGACCTTCGTGCAGGTAATGCTCAATAACATCCGAACCTTTTTCTTCCAGATCCTTCGCACATAAATCTGAAAGATGAATAAACGCGGCCTTGGGCAAGCCAATATCAACAAAAGCCGCCTGCATACCCGGCAGAACCCGGCACACCTCACCTTTGTAGATATTACCGACCAACCCGCGCTCACGGCTTCTTTCAATAATGAGTTCTTGTAAAACGCCATTTTCAATAACTGCAACACGGGTTTCCGGCGGCGTTACATTGATTAAAATTTCTTCACTCATTTGAAAAGTTCTATTCCTTGTTTAGATAAAAGTTCGGCAGTCTCAAACAAGGGTAAACCGACCACTCCCGAAAAACTGCCTTTTATTGATTCTATAAACACACCGCCCCGTCCTTGAATAGCATAACTGCCCGCTTTATCAAGCGGTTCGCCACTGTGCCAGTAAGCCAGTATTTCCTGTTCTGTCAAACATCGAAAAGTCACCTCGGTAATACTAACCGCCTGACCATGCTCACGTCCTCTCAAAGAAATTGCACTATAAACCTGATGGGTTTTACCGGACAACTGCGTCAACATGGCCATGGCATCAGCCTTATCTTTGGGTTTTCCCATAATTACAGCCCCCAAAATTACTGCTGTATCGGCGGCCAAAACCGGTATTTCAGTGTCGAGTTGAGCCTTGCACGCCGCAGACTTTTCAGCAGCAACACGCTGAACATAATCCAGCGGCGCTTCATCAAGCCAAGGGGTCTCATCAAGATCAACAGGATAAACTTGATAAGAGACATTAATTTGGTCTAGCAGTTCCTTTCTGCGTGGCGAAGCGGAAGCAAGAATAATCTGTACGGACATTAGCGATGATAAGGGTGGTTATGGAGAATACTCCAGGCTCGGTAAAGCTGTTCAGCGACCAAAATACGCACCAGCGGGTGAGGAAAAGTAAGCCTTGATAAACTCCATGACTCACGTGCCAGTAGTTTAGCAGAATCTGCCAAACCTTCAGGGCCACCAATCAATAAAGACATATCCTGGCCACTTTCCAGCCAACGCTGCATCGCCTGCGCCAATTCCGGCGTAGTCCACGGTTTACCGGGAATATCCAACGTCACAACATGAGTACCCTGCGGAATAGCCGCCAGCATCCGCTCGCCCTCTTCTCTTACAATTCGGACAACATCACTGTTTTTACTGCGTTTACCCGGTGCAATTTCTTTAAGCACCAGCTCGCATTCACGCGGCAAGCGCTTGGCATATTCATCGTAACCTTGCTGAACCCAGCCTGGCATACGGTTTCCTACTGAAATTAAATTTATTTGCATGGGCATGCAGGATACAGACAACAAAGCATTGATGCAATGCGAGATCAACGCTGCTGAACGTAATTATTCAGTCCCCCTCTTTGGCAAAGAGGGGTTAGGGGAGATTTTATTAGATAAATCCCCCTCAGTCCCTAATACTGCTACCTTAAAACCATAACCCATTGTATTACAATATTAAATGCCAACTTTAATGAGATGAGATAGAATGATTAATGCATTCATTATTCTATACCAGGCTTTAATCATGTCC
>CAIMDR010000411.1 GCA_903839795.1 uncultured Methylococcaceae bacterium
ACCAACCAATGAAACTTTAACCCAAGCATCAATAACGATGCCTTTGTCAAGAATACGGTCTACGACTTCAGCCAAGCTGGAAGAGTCGGTTGATTTTTGAACTTTGGCCATGATGGCGTCTCCTGTAAAATATTAGTTTTTGTTTACGCTGGAGTAGCAGCACTGGCAGTAAGGCCAATCGCTTCTGCGTATTTCAAATAAGTTTCAACAGAGGCGATAACAACGCGAGCTTCTATTGATAACAATTCGATACCGACCAATGAAACTTTAACCCAAGCATCGATAACGATACCTTTGTCAAGAATACGGTCTACGACTTCAGCCAAGCTGGAAGAGTCGGTTGATTTTTGTACTTTGGCCATGATGGCTTCTCCTAAAAAATTTACGATATTTCAAATACAACTGTTGTTATGCAACCTCATAATTGCATACTAAACACTAGAGCAAGCAGTAGGCCAAATTATTTAATTTACAATTTTTTTAACCGAAATAATTTTATGGCTCAGAAAAATAAACTGTATCCTATTGAATTTGAAATATTTTATTTTTTAATGGTTGATTAAAAATTATTAAATTATAATTTTTTTCTAAACAAACATCGGGAGACGGCGGGGTAATGGAGAGAAATCATCTTATTATTTAGGGTATTAATTACCTAGTTAGGTAATTAATACCCTGGTTTTTTAACACTGATTGAATCTTGATTCGAGAATAAAACGGCTGTTTTAAAAGACTGAAAAATACGGATGGTAATCCCAGATACACAGGTGTGGTTTTCAAATAATCGGGGTGATTGTGGATAAGGTTTTAAAAATTTTGGCTAATGGCTTCAAGGCTAAAATGGTGGTTTACTACGAGAAGCACTCAATAAATTAAACCATTTCATTCTACGCTTAAGGTGGGACAAGAAAGGCTAAACGGATCTCGGTCAGCCTTACGAACCATCAACGACTTAACAATCAACTCTTCGACATGCCCAGGAAAAACAGTTAAGTCTTGATCGTTGTCCCGCTTTAAGTAGGCAACCAAAGCGATTTTATCGGCACGGACATGTCCCATTAAGTAATGTTTGGCACTTAGCCTCTCGTTGAATCTTTTCGTGGGCTGACTGATTTTTCCAAGTTAAGCCAACAACTTACTATTTTTTATCAAAATAATAATAGCCACCAAATTTTCCTTTCAGAACCATGTTGTTGTCATCTTTTTCAACGACTGTAAACAGGTCAAACCGGCTGCTACCTACAGTCGCAACTTTTAGTTTTCCATCCTCTATATCGTAAGCTACCGGTGGTTGATCGTAATAAATTCCTTCGCGAGGAATATGTAAAATCGTTACTTTGCCATCTTTAAAGACCCAAGTGTCTTCCCGAGAGATAGTTTGCTTATCGGTTAATGAATTTTTGGTGGATTGCAGCTTCCAGGTACCTTCAACTTCTTCTTTAGATTGCAAGGTAACATCGGCGTAAACAGTACTTAAAAATACAGACAAACCCAAGAATACTGCGGCTGGATTTATTTTTTTCATGATCATCTTCCTGTTTTAAAATTAAATAGCAAGCCATGCATTCTACTCACAGACTGGGGATAGCTAAAGCATTATTAATTTATCAAGCACAGATTATTTTGTAGACTCTATCGGGATAGCCGGAGTTACTATAAATACAAAGCCAGGCAGCTCAGGTAATGCTAACAGACCTTGCCGGTTTTATAAGTCTGCAAAGTCACTTATCACCTTAAATTGGCAGCACATAATCAGACAAATTAAGCAGCCCTTCAAGTTCAGGTAACGGCTCCTGTTTTGCCGAAATATAATCGGTTTTATTGGGCTTTTTTGCGCCCGGACAATCAATACTGATTCGCTGCACCTGTTTACCCAGCTTTAACGCGGTCAGTTGACCGCCCCACAAACAACCGGTATCAATAGCATAACAATTTGGCCCTTCATGATATCCCAATGTAGACCAGTGCCCAAAAATAACGCGCATATCCGCATTCTTACGCTTGGGAACTTCAAACCACGGCAGCAGATTTTTAGGTTGAGATCCTAAAGGGCCACTGTTGGTAAAGTCAAGACGGCCATTAACATCGCAATAACGCATACGGGTAAAACAGTTAATGATAAAGCGTAATCTTGCTACGCCTTTTAAACTGCTTGACCAAATATTAGGCTTATTACCGTACATGTTTTTTAAAAATACCTGATAATCAGAACCTTTTAAAGTCTGCTCTGCCAGCAATGCCATTTTCTGGGTCTTTTTAAAATCCCATTGCGGCGGCAAACCGGCATGGAGCATACAAAAATCATCGTTATAATGAAACAGGGGGCGATGCCTTAGCCAATATATTAACTCATCCCGGTCATGTGCCTCAAGTACCGGACTGAGAGTGTTTTTTTTGTCGGCCACTTTTTGTAAACACGATGCTGCAAGCAAGTGCATATCATGGTTGCCTAATACCGTGACCGCCGAACTACCCAGTGATTTTACAAAGCGCAGGGTTTCCAGAGATTTTGGGCCACGGTTAACCAGATCACCTGCAAACCACAGCTGATCGGTATTTTCATTAAAAGAGATGGTATCAAGCAGTCTTAACAACTCATCAAAACAGCCTTGTATATCACCAATAGCGTAAATAGACATTTAACTAATGCAGTGTTCTTGGAATGGATAAAGTAAATTGAGGAATGTTGGCATTAAAATTTTCGCCATCGTCAGAATGCATTGTATATTGGCCCTGCATTGTACCCACTGGCGTTTCAAGTACGGCACCACTGGTGTAACGAAACATTTCTCCCGGTTTAAGATAAGGTTGTTCGCCAATAACGCCATCGCCTCTAACCTCTTGAATTTTGCCATTGGAGTCGGTAATTAACCAATGACGATTTAAAAGCTGTGCAGGTACCGTACCTTTATTAGTTATAGTGATAGTATAGGCGAACACATAGCGATCATTTTCAGGAACCGATTGCTCAGCGATGAAAAAGGGCGTAGCTTCAACTAATATTTTATTTTTTTCGGTCATTATAAGATCATATAGTGTTTGTTTATTGATTATTTCATCGTAACTTGTCATTAAACGCAAGTAACTATTTCATATATAAAATAACCAATGAAAAAACCGTACTTTTTTTAACCATCAGGACACGACATTGCATATTCACATCTTAGGTATTTGCGGAACATTTATGGGCGGACTTGCCGTTATTGCAAGGCAATTGGGCTATCAAGTGAGCGGCTCGGATCAAAACGTTTACCCACCCATGAGCACACAACTGCAACAACAAGGCATTCAATTAATGAATGGTTATCGCGCTGAAAATCTGGATGGCAACCCCGATCTGGTTATTATTGGCAATGCCTTGTCGCGCGGTAATCCGGAAGTTGAAGAAGTGCTAAATAAAGGCCTTAATTATGTCTCAGGGCCGCAATGGCTCGCAGAACATGTGTTACACGACAAATGGGTATTGGGCGTTGCCGGAACCCACGGAAAAACCACTACAGCCAGTATGCTGAGCTGGATTCTTGAACATCAGGGCTTTAATCCGGGATTTTTAATTGGCGGTATTCCGTTAAACTTTGGCATATCCGCGCGTTTAGGCGGAGGGCCTGAAAATAAATCAGGTTTTTTTGTGATTGAAGCGGATGAATATGATTCCGCTTTTTTTGATAAACGTTCAAAGTTTGTTCACTATCGGCCTCGGACTGCGATACTTAATAATCTGGAATTTGATCATGCGGATATTTTTCCTGACTTGGATGCCATAAAACGGCAATTCCATCATCTGGTAAGAACTATTCCAGGCGAAGGTTTAATTATTAGCCCAGAGCGGGATGTCAATCTCAGTGACGTTCTTGCGATGGGTTGCTGGACACCTGTTGAAAAAACGTCTATTAATGCAAACGCACAATGGAATGCAACCTTACTCAAAGCTGACGGTAGCCAATTTTCGGTACTGTTTGAAAATAATGAGCAAGGCATCGTCGATTGGGCACTCACAGGTGAACATAATGTTTACAACGCCTTGTCAGCTATTACTGCTGCAAATCATGTCGGTATTCTACCCAAAGATGCGATAGCCGCGTTGGGTCAATTTATCAATGTCAAACGGCGCATGGAAGTGATTGCAAAGATTAATGACGTCACCCTGTATGATGATTTTGCCCACCACCCTACTGCGATTGCAACGACACTGGATGGCTTGCGTAAACAAGTGGGACAAGAGCGCATTATTGCTATTGTAGAACCCAGGTCTAACACCATGCGCTTAGGAGTACATACAGAAACGCTGGCAAAATCACTGGACAATGCCGATCTGGCAATTATTTATCAACCGAAAAATCTGGATTGGGATTTAAGCAAGCTAAAAAATCATGCCAATAATATTGAAATCTGTCAGTCCCTTGATGACATCATCGAAAAGCTTAAAGTTGAAGCACTTGCAGGCGGACATTTTGTGTTAATGAGTAATGGTAGTTTTGGGGGTATATATCAACGCTTGCAGGTTGAATTGCGGTAATTAGCCCCCGGAAATGTTTCGGTATTGTCTTGAGAATGGTGGTTTATGGGCATAAACAAGCAGACCAAAAAATAAAACTGGCAGTACGATAATAAAAGGCATGTCACCCCGGTTTGCATAAGGTGTCATGCCGGCCATGGGTGTTATCGTTTCAGTGAGTACCGTGGCGGTAAACAAAGCAGCCTGACTAATGATTTTTCCATCAGGCGCAATAACGGCGGTCACTCCGGTATTGGTGGCTCGCAGCATAAATCGACCGGTTTCCAGTGCACGCATTCTGGCCATTTGCAGATGTTGATACGGTTCTATGGAGTTGCCAAACCAACCATCATTAGTGACATTAACCAGATAAGCGGCATCGGGCAAGCCTGTTAAACCGGCATCCCCAAAGGCATCTTCATAACAAATGGAGGTTATAAAAGTATAACCGCCGGCTTTTAACAAAGGTTGGTCGATGTCGCCAGGCGTAAAATTGCCCAGTTTTATCGCCAGATTGTTTAAGATAAAACCGGAAACAGGTTGCCAGGGTAAATATTCACCGAAGGGTAATAAGTGTTTTTTGCGATACAGGCCGGTTTCTTTACCCAGCGTCATCACGGCATTGTATTTTTCATCGGTTAAATTGTCATGTACAGGAAGGCTGACAATTAAATCCGTATTATGTTGTTTGGCGGCATTGCTCAAGGGCTGTAAAAACCAGTCATCGACCTCTGATAAATAGGCTGGAATGGACGTTTCAGGCCAAATAATAACAGCGGAATCCCAATGGGCTTCTGTCAGTCCTTTATAAAGTTGTAGCGTTTTAAGCTTATTCTCTGGCCGCCATTTTTGATCTTGGGTTATATTGCCTTGAATTAAAGAGACCTGCACCGGTTTGCCGATGGCGTGAGTCCATTTTACCGTCTGCAAGACACTGCCTGTCGCCCATAAGGTAATTATAAAAGCGGTTAATAATAGTCCGTGTCTTCTGGTTTGAAAAATAAAAGCCACAGAGGACGCAGTTAAAGCCACTAAAAACCCCGTGCCATAAACCCCTATTATAGGAATATAACCCGCCAAAGGCGTTTCCAGTTGCGAGTAAGCACTTTGCAGCCAGGGAAAACCGTTTAGTAAGCAATTTCCACGAAAATATTCAATCAATAGCCAAACAACAGTCATGACCCATACTGAAGTGAGTACTCTATTGTCAGGCAGTATTTTTACAGAAAAGTACCCCGCCAGTGCCGGAAACAAAGCCCAAAAACCAA
>CAIMDR010000412.1 GCA_903839795.1 uncultured Methylococcaceae bacterium
CCCCCTTTGAAAAAGGGGGATTGAGGGGGATTTATTTAACAAATCTCCCCTAACCCCTCTTTTTCAAAGAGGGGGACTGAATAGTTACCTTTAAGCTGCTCATCAAATACTTGTCCATACTGCATGTCTTGGGAGTAAAGCTTTTCGCATCCAGCCAGTAAGGCTGCTGCCACGATAAGCGAGTCCCAATAGGCTTTCAGCGACTTCATGAGCTACGACGATATTTACGCCCTGTTTTCGGGTCAACACGTTCACTGTCTCGTTTATGACTTGGGAACTTACAGTCACGCCTTCCGCAAGTATCTGCCGCGCCTTGGTACGCTGGTCGGAATCTAGCCCGACTGCATAAACAACAACGTTAGTATCGGCAAACTCAAGGCCGCTCATGCAGTTCCTCCCTATTGAACGATGAGCCATCATAAAGCCCACTATGCTTATCCAAGGTTGCGAGCGCTATTTCCCTACGTCCGCTCCGCTCTTTTTGGGTCTTGGATTTCAAGAATTCAACAAAGTCTAAAACTTCAACTGCTTGTTGTTCGGGTAGGGTTTTGACAGCTTTAAAAACTTTTTCAGCGATAATACTCATGGGGTCAACCTCTTACTTGCTTGAATGGAATAATTTCAGTGGCATCCCCTAGCACCGCCGACTTCAAAATAAAATCAGTGAGGTCGGTTGAGCAAAATCTTTTCGTTGCCCAACATTCAACGGTCAAAATCAGAATATCAAGATATTTCTTCAATGCCCTTCATGTATTTTAACGCGAAAATGTCGGGCACGAAAAGCATGTGCCCGACCTGGCTTTACTTTTTCGTATTTTTCGACCACCGCTGAACAGGCCTGGCTTGTCCAACAAACGGTTCAGATTGTGGCTCGCTTCGCTCACACAATCTAACCTTATTCGTTAGGCTATAATTTTTGAAGTATTTTTTCATATTCTTTATGGGAACCAATCCAAAACCACAATATTTCAACATTATCAACAATGCCCACAGCTCTATAGTCGATGTTGATACGTACCGAATAAACTGGCTTTCTGGAATGAACTCGCTTGAACTGCAAACTTGGGTGATATGGATTATTTTTAAATTGGATATATGCAATTTTTGCCTGCTTCCGAATATCCACAGGCAAAGCAGAATACAACTTCCAAAATTTTTCTGTCGTATGCGAAATCACAGCGCATCTAAATTCAAAGGTTTAGTCCTACCAGCGCGATGTTCACTTAAAGCCTCATCGGCGAGACTTGCTAAAAAATCTTCAGACTCGGCAAATAACGAATCCCATTTTTTTTCGGCCAATAATTCATCCAGCAACCATCGTGCAATTATATTCTGTTGCATATCAGGAAGTTTGGACGCTTCTTGAAATGCTTGATTAAGTAACTGTGTCATAAAATTTTTCCTGATAACGCACAATATAAAAAACAATCCTGATTATACCGGATTATGGGGGGCACCTAAAATCCTTGAGTGAAGCGGAAATCAATAGATTTTCCAACCAATTCTCG
>CAIMDR010000413.1 GCA_903839795.1 uncultured Methylococcaceae bacterium
ATGATAGGTGGCGCCACCTCCATTGCAAAGCTCTGCGGTGTTTGGTCAGATGGCGTTTTGCGTAAGCTTGCAGATTAGCTAAAAATACCTGTTGAAACAACGATAAGTAGGATATTTTACTCGCTCCCAAGCTCCAGCTTCGCGAGACTGGAAGCTGGAGCTTGGGAAGCAGCGTAAGGTATTGTCCCTTGTTGCATTACAGGCACTGATTCTGCACCTCAAAAACAGAAAAAATAACCACAATTGTTTAATAAAAAATTTACAATAATTTAATAGTTGTAGTATTTTTCGAGAAAAATACACTATAGTATTCAGAAATTAAACTTCCATTACATGAAGCTTTAGCTTAAAGGGATGGTATCCGTTAGCACTGAAATCATTGTAAGTATTCACTTACTCTTTGAAAAAGGGGGATTGTGGGGGATTTATCTAATAAAATCTCCCCTAACCCCTCTTTGTCAAAGCGGGGAACTGAATAATTACACTTGACTTGTTTGGGTACGGGAATACCTGTCACAGCATGCCCTCAAGGTTACTCCGTATTTACTCATTCGTTGGAGAAGAAGACTGAAAATCCTCGTGTCGACGGTTCGATTCCGCACCTGGCACCATGAATTTTAAAGGCTTCTGTTTTATCGGGGACTTTTTAATTGATACCTTCCTGTTTATCTCTTGGACGTTAATCGCCCTTCTACAAAGTCTATTGTATCGTCTTGTAATACGTGCATAGTGCCGTTATCAGCGCTGGTTGAATCGGCAAGGTTTGCCCTCTAAAAACAGTTGATTATGCATTTACCACGATACTTAAGATTATTTTTAATAAAAATTAACTTGTTTTTCAATGCGTTGAAATGCACCCACATATTTATGCAGGTATCTATTAACATAAAAATAAGGACAATAAGTTATACTTTATTCAGCTTATAAATTGCAAGACGGGTCAGGTCGTTGCATTAAGTAAGCATTCAGAACCTTTTGTTCAACTAAGGAGCTGAATAGATACATCTGAAAGCCTATATGCTTATCAATGCATTCGTTTAACAATCATGTAACACCCCGCCGTTGCTATAAAAGCAGGCTCATTCATCAAGACCCCGATAAGCGGGTTTTACTGATGCTTACCCTCACGGTTCGCTCATTTTTTCTAGTGGTTCGTAAGGTTTAAAAACACTACATGTAGTGTTTTCAGGAGTTTTTATAAAAAACTATCGCCCAGCAATGACTGTATGTCATAAGCTTTATTTTTTATATCTAAAAAAATGATATTAAAAATTGAAATATTGGTAACTTTGCCTTGTTTGCTCAATAAATAGCACCAATCTTCCTAACTGCCATTAAAAATGAGCGAACCGTGAGCTTACCGCTTTATATTAAATTCTAAATCTTACCCAAACCCGACAAACATCACCCAACATGACTCAAATAATCGCACCCGTCAAAAATTTGTTAGTTATTGATAGCCAGGTTAATAACTGGCAAAGTTTGTCTGCCGGTGTTGGCACCGATACCACTGTGTTAATTTTGGATTCTGGTTCTGATGGACTCACGCAAATCAGCGATTACCTGACCACGTTAGCTGCAAGCACGCCCGATTTTGTAGCACTGCAAAGCCTGCAAATTATTTCTCATGGCAGTGCGGGCCGTTTGTTGTTGGGTTCAAGCACGGTAACTACCGGTAGCTTAAAGCACTACACCAGCCAACTAGCCAGTATTGGCAGCAATTTGACGGCAACGGGCGATATTTTGTTGTACGGTTGCAATGTCGCAGCAGTATAGTGGACCCCAAAATCCGGACAGTCGATTAAGATGGTGTCTTCCATAAAAAAGTAGACAGAAATGAGTGAAAAAAAGCGTAAGATTTTGACGGGTACACAAAAAGCTAAGATA
>CAIMDR010000414.1 GCA_903839795.1 uncultured Methylococcaceae bacterium
CACAGCACGCCCTACATACTTAATTAATTCAGGGCTCTATAAGCTTTATTTTTCTTTTGGGCTATCCAATGAAAGCTGGATAGTTTTACAGAGTCCATCCCGTCAAGGGATGGTATCTGTCCCTGCTTAATTTGATAGCCCCCAACAGCAAGTCGCTATGGTGGCGTCGCTCCCACAGTCAGTATCAAAATACTTTTTCCAGCATACGTTGTTTAAGATCAGACCACATATTGAGTCGATCTGCGTTACCGACGGGTTGGCCGTTTTCCTTTATTTTAGCCAGCCATAAACTACTGCCGTTAAAACTATATACCGGCAATAAATCACTGCGTTCTGTCGCAGAACGGATGTTCGGCATCAGATTGTCCAATACCAACGGTACAGCTTGGGGGGATTCAAAATAAGTTAGTACCATGTGCGGGAGATTAAGCTGTAACGCCTTGACATAAGTAATTCGAAGCCTGCTTTCGTCAACACCGGTTTCTATCAAGGTAAAATATTTGGCAATCGAAAAATCCTCACAATCACCGGCGCCTTTGGCCAATAGTTCGACTGGCGTAGCCCAATAGTCATTTTTTAACCAGACCACAAGGTCGCTGGAAAAGGTGATATGACGATTAAAAAAATCGTTAACGAGTTCTAGCTTGTCTTGTTCCGGCAGCATTTTTCCGGTAACCATCAGTTGTTGCCATTCGACAAAGCGTTGCCTTGCCATCGCACCATATTTGCGCTCAATCTTATCCAGCATAACGGGTTGAAGCGGCAACCAATCTTCATTCTTATCGGGTTCTGAAAAAATATGGATAACGCCAAGTCCTACGATAACAACAATAATAAAACCGATCAGTAGTCGATAGTTAACGGCTGGCACCGGTAATTCCTGTTGCCTTTAATGAATAATAGTCGTTATCAGCTTCAACATTTTCAGCAAGCACAATGATGTTCAACAAGTCGCCCATTTGCTGCAAAGCCTGCACAAACTCCTGTTTTTGCGGGGAAAGGCTGATACCTTTGCCTATTTCTCTGGCAAGTCTGATAAAATCTGGGTTAAGCTTTTTTGTAACTTCAGGCGACATTGATTGGGATTCAAAACGCTTAATCATAACCCGACCGCCCCATTGATGTATTACCTGAATAAAATCAAGACAGATTTCCAGTTCCTTGGCAACCGCATACGCGGAAAAACTAAACACCAGTTGCCTGATTATCAATGGGTTATTTTTGAAGAGCTTTTCCAGCCAAAGGCGAAAGCCGATATTTTTGATGGTGTCGATTGACAAGTTAACGGCAATGGCATGGGTAACACGGGTGCTCAGGATATGAGCAAGCACTTGGGTAATGACACCTTTATCAAGTTCGATAATTTTGGCGAGTTTCTCGGCCATTGCAATAAAGGGCCCAATAGCGACTAATTGGTCGTTCTTGTCATGCACTTGAATAACAACTTCTTCCATGAGGAGTTGACTCGTTTCAAAGCTCTTGATTTGTCCGGCATACGACAGCGAGTAGTCGCTATTATTAATGCAGTTGAAGACTAATTCTTTCCAATGACTAATGTCTCTGGCAAAATTATTATCAGAACGCAGGTAATAACTATTTGCGCCGATTAGTCTCGCCTGTTCATAAGCCTCATGAGCAGAGTCGAGCATCATTTCTGGAGTGCATACCGGATTAACAGGAGCCACACCGATATGTGCCAAATCAGTTTTTGACTGTTTTTTGCCTAGTTCTAAAAAGTCATTGCTTAACGCTTTAGCAATCAATTCAATCTGTTCGCTGTTGCCGTTATTAATCAGCATTACAAATTCACCACCATAAAAACGGTAGGCTTTTATAAAGGTTTCCGGGTGCCGTTCTGCTACTTGTTTTAAGGTGTTGGCAAACGCTTGCAGAAGGAGGTCAATAGCGTTGTTACCTCTATCTCTGATGAGATCAGGCAAGCTATCTACCTTGATTAGCATCAAGTAAGCCGGTCTATAAGTCATCATCAGATTCATCATATCGGTATCGAACACCGATTTTTTATAAAGTCCGCTCAAATCATCGCGCAATAGAGTTGCACCCATCTCATCCAGTTTGTTGTTAAGCACGATAATAGAGCTTTTTATTTTTTGCGACATCGCATTTATCGAGACTGTGATATTTTTAACTTCAGTCGTCCAAGGCAAGTTTTCTATGGTTTCAAAATGGCCTTCGCTAATGTGCAGCGCACATTCATTAATTCTTTTTAAGGATGCCAATGTTATCCGTAATAACAGCATTAACAAACCAATTGAAAGCACCAGTGTTATTAGTGAATAGATAAATGAGGTTTTAGCCTGTTTATAGAGTTTACTGTAAGCAAAAGAGGGGTTTATGGTCACATATACCACGCCGCTCCTTAGCCAGTTAGAACTGATTTCGCTTTCTGCCGTCACTGGGGACATCGGTAAATAATCGATAAACCAACTTGGTACGCCTTCAACGATTTTATCATTACTTAGAGAAACCAATTCCTTGTTGTTGGCATCAACCAATCGAATTCCTTGGTAATAGCCGCGATCAAAAATGGCACTAACGAGTGTCTTAATGATGGGGTCTGTTGTGTTGATCATGTGGGGACTTAGCGATAATCCCAACGAGGTTGCTGTATCCTGAGCGTGACCTTGGGATTCAACTTCCAGATAGGTTTTAATGTTGTTGATACTTAGCGTAAAGTTGACGCTAAAAAGTATTAAAAAAAAGACGGAGATTAGCAGTAATAGTTGTTTAAATAAGGACATTGAGACTCCGTCATTTATGTTTTTTGAGCGGGTGAGCAACTTATTGCGGCTGGGTGCCTACATGGAAAAAGAGTAAGTATTTAGTCCTCACCTCGCTTTACTCCCCGCCTTTGAAAAAAGTGGGCGAGGGTAATGCTTTTATTTAAGCAACCAGCTTGAGTAAAACA
>CAIMDR010000415.1 GCA_903839795.1 uncultured Methylococcaceae bacterium
AAGATATAACCGGTGAAGCGTTGACCGGTGAGTTTTATCCTAAAAAGAACCTGTTAATTTTGATCAATGATGCAACCGTTTGGAAAGGTAATGGCACCTATTCCAGCAACTTGATTGAATATGATACTAAAACCTCACTGGTTAAGGCAGGCGAAAAATCATCCGATACTAAACGCGTCCATGTCATATTAAAACCAAGCGAGAAAAAGCAACAACCCTCGTCATCAGAAAAACCAACGCCAGCGGCCGAATTAATGCCAACGCCAACGCCCACAAAAAAATGATAGCGTACCCGATAAAAAACACGGGATACCCAACTAAAACTAGAACACGACAAGGGCGCTGTTTTTTTCTTTTACCTTTTTCCGGTTAACCAATGGCGACACTAGCAGCACACCAGCTAATTAAAACCTACCATAACCGTAATGTGGTAGATGGCGTATCATTGCATGTTAATACCCGTGAAGTGGTTGGCTTATTGGGGCCTAATGGCGCCGGAAAAACCACCAGTTTTTACATGATGGTTGGCTTGATTAAAGCGGATGCGGGTAAAATCACCCTCGACTCACTGGACATGACGCATTACCCGATGCACTTAAGGGCGACTCACGGCATCGGTTATTTGCCACAGGAACCCTCGGTTTTTCGCAAATTAAGTGTTGCTGATAACTTACGTGCCGTTTTGCAAATCCGTTCTCATTTAACGTCAGGACAGATAGAATTAACCATTGAAGAGTTACTGGAGGAGTTTCATATTGCCCATCTGCGTGACCAAATGGCCTTGAGCCTGTCAGGTGGCGAACGGCGGCGCGTTGAAATTGCCAGAGCACTTGCGACCAATCCTCAATTTATATTATTGGATGAACCTTTTGCCGGTGTTGACCCCATATCGGTAGAAGATATTAAAAAAATCATAGAACATTTGAAGGATCGCGGAATTGGTATATTAATTACTGAACATAATGTCAGAGAAACCTTAGGGATTTGTGACCGTGCGTATATACTAAACGGCGGCAAGGTGATTGCAGAAGGTGGTGCGGAAGCCATCGTTGCCAATGAAGAAGTGCGCAAAGTTTATTTAGGTAATAATTTTAGCCTTTAATTAAAATCCTTAAAAAAATTATATGATCGAATGAAACAATCTTTACATCTCCAGCTAGGCCAACAATTAACCATGACGCCGCAATTACAGCAGGCGATCAGGTTATTGCAGCTGTCGACATTGGATTTACAACAGGAAATCCAACAAGCTCTTGAATCCAACATCATGCTGGAAATTAATGATGACGAAAGCAGTCCCCAAGAAGTGCTTACAACCGCTGAAACCAAGGCTGAAAATTCGGATTTAATGACCAGCGAAGGCTCTCAAACCGATATCCCGAATGAACTGCCTACCGATTCTTCATGGGACGATATTTATGAGAGTGCTTTGCCTCCGGGTACTGATAATACCGAAACTGTAGAATTTGAATCACAGCGCAGCAACGCCGCCACCTTGCTGGAGCACTTGTCATGGCAACTGGAATTAACTTTGTTTTCAGAGCGGGATCATGCGATTGCCATCGCCATCATTGATTCTGTTAATGAAGATGGTTATCTGAGCAGTATCCCCGAAGATATTTTTGAGGGTCTACAAAGTCAGTTTGATGATCTTGAGTTAGATGAAGTTTTTGCTGTCCTGCATAGAGTGCAACAATTTGACCCGGCCGGTGTAGCAGCGATTGATTTAAGTGATTGTTTAAAGATACAGTTGCTACAACTTCCCGAAGCCACGCCTTATCGGGCAGAGGCCTTGCTCGTAGTGACTCGACATCTAAAACTGCTGGCCACTCATGAACAAGCCAAGCTAATACGTAAACTGGACGTGTCAGAGCGGCAACTGGATGAGATTGTTGCGTTGATTAGAACCCTGGATCCCAAGCCGGGAGCGCAGATACAGGAGTCACATTCAGAATACGTTATTCCCGATGTTTATGTCACCAAACAAAACGATCAGTGGCACGTTAACCTGAATCCGGATATTGCCCCCAAGTTGCGTATCAATCCCTTTTATTCAGCATTGATTAAACGGGCTGATAACAGTAAAGATAATGTGTGTATGAAAGACCATTTACAGGAAGCCAAATGGTTTATCAAAAATCTTCACAGCCGTAACGACACCTTATTACGTGTTGCCCGTAGTATCGTGGAAAAGCAAACAGACTTTTTTGATCACGGATCTATTGCCATGAAACCCATGGTATTAAGAGATATCGCCGAAGAACTTAAATTACACGAGTCGACCATTTCCAGAGTGACTACCCATAAATTTATGCATACCCCCAATGGTATCATTGAATTTAAATATTTCTTTTCCAGTCATGTTTCAACGGAAGGCGGCGGTGAATGCTCATCTACCGCCATCAGAGCATTTATTAAAGAATTAATCGACAATGAAAATCTAGCAAGTCCGTTAAGCGATAGTAAAATTGCCGATTTTTTACAAGCAAAAGGCATCAACGTTGCAAGAAGAACCATTGCCAAATATCGTGAAGCAATGTTTATTTCATCATCAAGTCAACGAAAACGTCTTTTGTAGCAACAACAGCAGTACCAATCATTTACCATTAAAGGAGTTTATTCCATGCAAGTTATAGTAACAGGCCACCATCTAGACGTAACCGATGCTTTAAAAGCACATATAGATGCCAAATTTGAAAAATTAGCCCGTCATTTTGACAATGTTACCGATGTTCACGTTATTTTAAGCGTGGAAAAATTAGTTCAAAAAGCGGAAGCAACCTTGCAACTAAGCGGAGCAAAATTATTTGCCGAAGATCATCAGGAAGATATGTACGCAGCCATTGATGAGATGGTAGACAAATTAGAGCGTCAAATTACCAAACATAAAGAAAAAACAGGAAGTCATAGATAAAAAGCAGGTACAAGGTCAAAGGCGCAAGGTACAATGTTTTACCTTGCACCTTTAACCTGTCGCTTATGAAACTATTAATTGTCAGTGCCCTGTCGGGTTCGGGTAAAAGTATCGCCCTCGATACCCTGGAAGATTGCGGTTATTATTGTATCGATAATCTCCCATTGACCTTGCTGCAAGATTTTATCAATCATGTCATGTTGGCAGATAAGAAAACTTATGCCAAAACAGCCATTGGCATTGATGCCAGAAATCAATTTGAAAGTCTGGCAAACTTTTCCGAAAGCTTAAAATTAATCCGCGATAAAGGCATTGATTGTGAAATCATATTTATGCAGGCGGAAGAAGCTACCTTATTAAAACGTTACAGCGAAACGCGCCGAAGGCATCCGCTGACCGACTTTAATATACCATTAAGGGAAGCACTAAAAATTGAAAAGGAAATGCTCACCCCGATTGCCAAACATGCAAATGTCGTTATCGACACCAGTCGAACGCATTATCATCAGTTACGTGAACTTATCAGGGATCAGATAGGTGAGCGGGATTTTAGACATATTTCATTACAATTCCAATCATTCGGCTTTAAACATGGCGTACCACTAGACGCCGACTTTGTTTTTGATGCGCGAAGCCTGCCAAATCCTTTCTGGATTCCAGAATTACGACCCTTAACCGGAAAAGATAAACCGGTAGCCGATTTTCTTAAAGAACAACCCTTGGTCACTGAATTTTTTGAGGATATTTCCACGTTTCTAGAAAAATGGATACCCCGTTTTGAGTCTGAAGGCCGTAGTTATCTGACCGTTGCGATAGGCTGCACAGGAGGACAACATCGCTCCGTTTATTTGGCTGATGCCTTAATCAATCACTTTAAAAGTCCTATGGTTAATGTTAATGTTAATGTTATTGTTCGTCACCGCGAATTACAATAAAAGCTCAAGACCTAAAATAACAGCGATTTGCTATGCCAATTTAAACGATTACTGACTTAATGCCTGACAGACCGGTATTTTTATCCCCATAGACATCAACTTAAGACATTTCACCACGAAGACACGAAGAACACGAAGAACACGAAGAACACGAAGAACACGAAGAACACGAAGA
>CAIMDR010000416.1 GCA_903839795.1 uncultured Methylococcaceae bacterium
ACCAACATTCAAAAACTTACCGGCCAAATTGAATTACTTAGCGGCTTGCATATCGGCAGTGGCAATACCGAAATTCATATTGGCGGCACTGATAATCCGGTGATCAAGAACCCTATTACGCAGGAACCTTATATTCCGGGTTCCAGCATTAAAGGAAAAATGCGCAGTTTGCTGGAATGGCAATTGGGTATAGTTAGTCAAACAGAGGGCAAACCTTTAAATTTCAATCATATCAGTGAAGGTAATATTGAAGAGCATCAGTTATTAAAAGCTAAAGAAATCTTGAAATTGTTTGGCGGTGCGCCTGTAAGCAAACCAGATGAGATATTAATTGGAGAAATAGGTCCTAGCAGGCTGGCATTTTGGGATTGTTCACTTGATAAAGAATGGGCCGATGACATGCTTAATAATAAGAGTTTGATGCTCACCGAAGTCAAAATGGAAAACACCATCGACCGTATCTCAGGCACCGCCAGTAATCCACGCAACACAGAGCGTGTTCCAGCCACCGCCAAATTTGACTTTAACCTGACCATCCGCGTTCACGACCATGAAGACCTGACCGACACCCTACTGGTAGGGCTTAAATTATTGGAATACACCGGCTTGGGTGGCTCAGGTTCACGCGGCTACGGAAAAATTGCCTTTCGTGACCTAAAACTGGATGGACAAGATTTTCAGGTCAAACTTGATCAACTCAAATTAGAAGAGGCAGTCTAATGCAACCGATACGTCAAATTTATTATGATGCACCCAGTACCATCAGCATCCCCGAAGAACTTCAACACCACGCTGTTGAAGTCATTATTTGGCCGCTGGATAAAGCAGAGGCCAAGCAAGAAATTGAAACTGATGCCAACGGCTGGCCACTTGGCTTTTTTGAAGAAACGGCGGGAGCGTGGGCAGGCGAGCCATTGGTACGCGAGTCTCAAGGCGAATACGAACAACGTTTGGAGCTTGAATAATGTGGCTGCTCGACACCAACGTATGGGTAGGTCATCTCAATCCCGGCCCATCACTGGTCAAGGAACGATTGCACCAACAGTCGCCGCATACACTCTGGCTTTGCGACATCGTTAAAGCCGAACTGTATTACGGCGCCTATAAAAGTTCGCGACAAGAGCAAAATCTCGCGCTGCTGGAAAAATTATTTGGCAAATTCCAATCATTGGTTTTTGACGGTCATGCGGCGCAGATTTTTGGTAAAATCCGCGCCGATCTGCAACGCCAAGGCCAACCTATCGGCCCTTATGATTTGCAAATAGCCGCCATTGCCTTGGCAAATGACTTAACGTTGGTCACCCACAACACGCGTGAATTTAGTCGTGTCAACAGTTTACGACTTGCCGACTGGGAGATTTAAATGCAAGCTTATCAAATTACTCTAAGCCTGCAATCCGCCTTCGCCACGTCGTTAAAAGGCGACACGCTCTTTGGGCAACTCTGCTGGGCGCTTCGTAATCGCTTGGGCGAAGCAGCCTTGAAGCAATGCCTGGAAGGTTACACCAACAACCAACCCTTTGCCGTCGTTTCTGATGCGTTTCCGGAAGATTATCTGCCACTGCCAAAATTGCCGGGTTGCTTTTATCAGCTTCCGGAAGGTGAGGATCGCAAAGCAATAAAAAAACTTGCCTGGCTACCGGAAACCGAACTGCAAAAGCCGCTTAAAGAATGGCTGAGCCATGCCGTCAATGCCAAAACCATTGCCTGTGGGAGCGACGCCCACGTCGCGACTAAAGCCGCGACTAGCACAGCAACCAACCACACCACCAGCCTTAGCGAAAAACACCCGCAACCGCACAACACCATCAACCGCCAGACCAACACCACCGGCGAAGGTGGTTTTGCGCCTTACAGTATTGAACAGGAATGGTTTGTTCCCGGTTTACGCTGGACAGTATACATTCTGCTGGATACCGAAAGGTTAAACGTCGAAGACTGCCAGCAATGCTTCGCCGACATCGGTGCTTTTGGCTTTGGCAAAGATGCCAGTATTGGCATGGGCAAGTTTCAAATTGACACTTTTCAGGAACAGCCTTTACCCGCACAAGCTAACGCCAATGCCTGTTTAACGCTGGCTCCCTGTGCGCCGCAAGGCTTGGGCTTTGACAGCCAGCATAGTTATTATCAACTGTTTACCCGCTTTTGCCGACATGGTGATATTGCC
>CAIMDR010000417.1 GCA_903839795.1 uncultured Methylococcaceae bacterium
ATAAACCGTCCCGGCTCGGCAATGATTTTTATGTCGGCTGGAAAAAGCCTTTCCAGTTCAGAATTTATCCTTTTCGCCAATTCACTGAAAGGTTTTACTGAAGTGTCATAGGGAGCTGGAAAACCGCCGCCAATATCCAGTAAATTCATCTTGTCGTAACCTCTCTCACGCGCCTGTTTAAAGATAAGCGCCGCAATATTGATGGCTTGCACGTAGTTCTCAAAATTGGTAGTTTGGCTTCCGACATGAAAACTTAGCCCCTCGACGATAAGTCCTGCCTTTTCCGCCTCTAAAATCAGGTCGACGGCTTCATCAGGTTCTGCGCCAAATTTTGAGGACAGCTCCACCATAGCACCTGCATTGGAAACTCTGAGGCGAAGCACAAGTCGCGAGTTTGGCGCGTATCGCCCGAGTTTGGCAAGTTCATCAAGGTTGTCAAAGGTCAGCAGTGGCTGGTAACGGTCAAGCTGCATTAACGTCTCGTTTGCCTTGATCGGGTTCGCATAGATAACATGCTCGCGTATCCACTCATAGCGTTCCTTCTCAGGCATTGCTTTAATGTTTTCGTAGACCACTCTAAATTCCGGCATGGACGATATATCAAAACTGGCACCGGCATCGAACAGGGTTTTTACTATGGCCGGATCAGGGTTTGCTTTGATCGCGAAATAGGCTTGGACACGCGGGAAATATTTTTTAAAAGTCGCATAATTGCTTCGCAATTCGTTATGATCTATCACGAATAACGGTGTTCCGTGGGTTTCGGCAAGCTGTTGCAAAATGTTTGCAGTGATCATGGAAATCTCCTTGGTTTTGGTGTTTTAACAACAGTACATACTGAGTATGAGAAGCATAATGGCGATTAGGCTAGTCTCATCATCTGGATGACGGATGCTATTTCAGTCGATCAGAATAGTCGTGATATTTTAAAAGTAGAAATCATCAGAACACTCTGAATTAAAATGATTATCGGCCAATAATGGAGGCTCTCAGGGAAGCGACTAAAAAGCAGAAAAAGTAACGGAAACAATACACCATTGACAGTAATGGGGATGCCTTCAAAACCGGCTTCTTCAGAAATATTATACCGTGCAAGTCGAAGCATGCCACAGGCGACAAAAAATAATGCCACTATGATACCTAAAATACCGGGGGAGCTCAGGGAATAAAATAATAAAGCCGGGGCAACGCCAAAGGATACCAGATCAGACATTGAATCGATTTGTTTGCCAAACAGATTCTTTTGATGCATCAGACCCGCTATTTTACCATCAAGCACATCAAACACCACCGCTAAAAACAGCAGTAATGCGCTCAAATCAAAAAGACCGTCAATTGCCAGAAAAATAGACAGTACGCCACAGCACAGATTGCCAACGGTAAAAATATCAGCAATTTTCATTAGACTTAACATGTTCATAGCACGACCTAACGGTTAATGTTAAAAGCATTACAAGCTATAACAGATTCATGACAACATGATGAATCTCAGTGTAATCATTCAGACCCCCTCTTTGAAAAAGAGGGGGTAGGGGAGATTTTATTAGATAAATCCCCCGCGGCCCCCTCGCTATGCTCTCCCCCTTTTTCAAAGGGGGAAGTGAATAACTACATCTCAGTGATAACAAATCATGGCTAACCAGAATAACGTTAATTAAAACTGGATTTGGTTGAAAGCACTGATTCCGGGACGGCTTTACCGGGGTGATATTAGCTCGGTAAATGGAAGTCTATAAACAAATTTTTGGGTTTAAAAATAGCTATAGTCTTTCAGAAATTAAATTTCCCTTACATGAAGTTTGGAGTCCATACGGATAACATCCCTTAAAGGGATGGTATCCGTTAAGATCGAAATTATTTATCTGAAAAGCTATAAAAACTAATATCTTGGCAATATTAAGATGTTATAAAATAAGGGTCAAAAAAAATAGGATGATAATTTATTAGTGTCGGGGCAACTTATTGGCTTACACTGTTAAATCACCTGAAGTATAAATAATGAAGTGTTGGTTGACCATGGATAATGAAAGACTGATAAATGAAGCGAGGCATCTTTATGCGGTATTGCAAGTTGAACAACTCGTGCAATCCATAAAAAACAAAGCCGGGGTTGAACGTCTTGATCGGGCTGTATTAGGTGCTTATTGTCGTTATCAGCGCCGGTTAAATCGTTGCGTTTTATGTTACACCGTTCGATTAGATGACTGTAGCCGGGAGTTTGAGGAAAAAGAACGCAGATTCTGCCCTATGCGTACAAAGCTTTCCCTTGGTCGATGCAATAAAGAGGGATATTACGCAAAAAAGAAGTTATAAAAGTCTTTTTAATAAGGTGGTTATCGTCATTTAGAATCATTATTTTCTCTTAACATTTATTTTTCATCAAACGTTCACATTTTTTTAGTAGACTCAAATATGATGGAACATAGAGTGGTAACGGCTCAACGTATTGTCTTCTTTTTTTATAAAGAGTGACTGGAATGGAGTGAACAGTTATTAATTAGTTGCTTTGTAGTACAGGCTGGTCAAATGGTAGCCACAAAAAAAAATATTCCCGACCCCTACGAAGATGTCCTGAAACAAATTCTTGCAGAGGTCGTCGATTTACGCAAGAAAATTGAAATCAATGCCAATCTGCGCTTGCAAAAATACCACGGCAACTTTCATTCCGGTTACTTTTCTAAAAGCGCCTGTAACCTTGCACATTATCTTGCCATGCGGCAATTTGATCTGCGTCATTTACAGGATCGCCTTGCTCAGGCTGGTTTATCTTCGTTGGGTAGAGCTGAAGCATCGGTATTATCGACGTTTGACTCGTTGATCGATGTATTGCAACGGGCAACAGAAAAACACTATCAACGGGGTGAAAAAAATCCCTGCGAATACGGCTTTAATCGCGGCCAGCAATTGCTGGAGCAACATACGATTGAATTGTTTGGCTCTTTTCATGAGCACAATGAGTATGGTAGAGCCCATGTCATGGTGACTTTACCCACTGAGGCCGCTCTGGATTACTCGTTGGTCAGTTCATTACTTGAAAAAGGCATGACCTCTGCCCGTATCAATTGTGTACACGATGATCCGGTTATCTGGCAGGCAATGATATTAAATGTTCGCCGTGCAGAAACCGAAATGGGTCGTTCTTGCCGTATTCTTATGGATCTTGCCGGACACAAAATTCGCACGGGTGCCATTACGCCAGGGCCTTCGATTTATCATATTCGTGTACAAAAAGATCGAACCGGAAAGGTTGTAACTCCGGGGTATCTAATCTTAACCAGCAACCCCAAAGGTGCCGTTGCTGACAGCACATTATTTTGCGTGTCCATTCCAAAACCGTTGCATCAAAAACTTGCGGAAGACCTGTACTTGGGGTTTATTGACAGCCAGAACAAACAGCGTTTCCTGAAAGTTGAAAAAGCACTTTCTGATACGGATTGGCTGGTGAGTTGTGATAAAACGGCTTACCTTGTTTCAGGTTGCACCTTAACGTTGACGGCCCCCAAAAAAACAGATGACCCCATATCGACTGATCAATTTACATTAGGAGAATTTACCGGAGAGCCTCTGGATATTCGGGTATTTAAAAACCAATTACTATTACTGACACCGGGCAATATCGAAGGTAAACCGGCCGAGCAGAATAAGGGGCTTTTAATTCATCCTGCTCAAATAGGGTGTACACTTTCTTCCGTCCTGGAAAAACTTAAAATAGGCCAATCTGTCTGGATTGATGATGGAAAACTGGGCGCCGTCGTAGAAGCGGTGACAGAGCAAGGTGCATTGTTACGGGTAACCGTGGAAAAAGCCGGTGGCGTCCGCATACAGAGTGACAAAGGCATTAATTTTCCGGAAGCCGTATTTAATTTGCCGCCACTCACCCCAAAAGATTTAACGGATTTGGATTTTATTTGTGTACATGCCGATTTGGTTGGCTTTTCCTTTGTAGAAACGCTGGCAGATATGGAAAAATTGATGTCAGAACTGGCAAAACGAAATGCTTCAGAACTGCCTGTCATCGCTAAAATTGAAACTAATCTGGCGGTAAAAAATCTTCCGGATATTATCTTGGGTACTATCGGTCGGCATAACCTGGGCATTATGATTGCCCGAGGGGATTTAGCCGTAGAATTAGGCAGTGCCAGACTGGCTGAAATTCAGGAAGAGCTTCTATGGTTATGCGAAGCGGCACATGTCCCCGTCATTTGGGCAACCCAAGTACTGGAATCGATCACCAAAAAAGGCACCCGCTCCCGACCTGAATTTACCGATGCGGCCATGGCGGTTAGAGCCGAATGCGTCATGTTAAATAAAGGCCCCTATATTCTCGATGCGATAGAAGCACTGGTGAGCGTTATGGTACGTATGCACGAACATCAAAGAAAAAAGTTTTCCCGCCTACGCGCTTTGCACTGGTAATCCGCTTAAATTTCCTTTCAGGACTGGACAAGGCCACACCACCATGAAAAAAGTCAAAATTGAGAAACATAAGCTACTGCTTCGGCATTTAACGCTGGATGATTACGCTAATATTGCGGCTTTAATGGAGCATGTTTACGGTAATTTAGGCGGTGCCTGGAAACCGGATCAGTTTGCTTCACAAATTGCGCGTTTCCCTGAAGGCCAGATTGGCATTGAAGATAATGGCCAATTAGTGGCCGCTGCCTTAAGTATGATTGTTGACTATGCCCGCTTTGGCGACATCCATACCTACGCTCAAATTACCGGCGACGGTTATTTGACAACGCATGACCCGCAAGGCGACACGTTGTATGGTGTCGATATTTTTGTTCATCCCCAGTATCGGGGGTTACGCTTGGGCCGACGCTTGTATGATGCACGTAAAGAGTTATGCCGAAACCTGAATTTACGTCGATTTATTGCAGGTGGGCGGATTCCCGGTTATGCCCAATACGCCGATACGTTTACCCCTGTACGTTATATCGAAGAGGTTAAAAACAGGGAGCTTTTTGATCCGGTACTTTCCTTTCAACTGCTTAACGGCTTCCATGTACGCAAGGTGATAACCGGCTATCTGCCCGTAGATGCTGATTCGATGGGGTTTGCTACCTTACTTGAGTGGGTTAATCTTGATTATGTTGATAAATTGCCTTCGATTGGCGGCTCCAAAAATATTATCCGTTTAGGCGTTGTGCAATGGCAGATGCGAACATTGACCAGCGTTGAAGAACTGCTCAAACATGCGGAATTTTTTATTGATGCGGTATCCGGTTATCAGGCTGATTTTATCCTCTTTCCTGAATATATGAGTGCGCCACTCATGGGCTTGTTTAATGACAAAAATCCGCCTGACGCCATTCGCGCCTTGGCGGGTTTTACCAGTGAAATCAGAAATGGTTTACTGGATATGGCCATGTCTTACAATATCAATATCATCGCGGGTTCCATGCCTGAATACAGCTCCCATGAACTCTATAATGTGTCATGGCTACTGAGACGGGACGGCACGTTTGAAGCCCAATACAAAATCCATGTCACTATTGATGAGGTCAGTTGTTGGGGTGTTCAAGGCGGTGATGCCTTAAAAGTGTTCGATACCGATTGTGGCAAAATTGCCGTCTTAATTTGTTATGATTCAGAATTTCCGGAGCTTGCCCGTTTAGCGACCATCGAAGGTGCACAAATACTGTTTGTACCCTTCTGGACGGATACCAAAAATGCCTATCAACGGGTACGTTATTGTTCGCAAGCGCGTGCCATAGAAAATGAATGTTTTGTGGCGATTACCGGCAGTGTCGGAAATTTACCCTACGCTGAAAACATGGACATTCAATACGCGCAAGCGGCTATTTTTAGTCCCAGTGATTTTTCATTTCCCCATGATTCAATCTTGGCAGAAGCCACACCCAATACCGAAATGACACTGATTGCCGATGTCAATCTGGATTTATTAAAACAGGTTCGCACGCGCGGCGCGGCTCGTAATCTTGCCAATCGACGTCAAGATTTGTATCGCCTGGAATGGCTGTAGCTTATTGATTATAAAAAACAGGCGTAGGCCGGAATAAGACCACCCAAGCGTAGCGCGTGGTGGCGTTTCCGGCATATCGTATGGGGTGCCGGAAACGCTTATTCTCGCTTGCGCTCGAAAAGCCTTATTCCGGCCTACGCCGTAGATATAGAGACCTTCGTTGATTAAGCAATCATTATTGTCTGTAGGGCGCGCATGGCACGCCCTACAAACTGAACTGTTTATGTTGATAGGTACTATTTTCATGGGATTAAAAATCTTCCCTTATCCGTGTCATCCGTGTTCTATTTTTTTAACGTCCAAGTATAAACCCATCTTATGAATCTATCGCTGCTAACGCTTAATCTCCATACTTATCAAGAACATCCCCGATACTGTTCTTTTGACACCCTGCATCAACATGAGCGCGAGGTACATATTATTGCTGAAGCCATTGCGCATTTAGCTATAGATGTCGTATGTTTTCAGGAGGTGGGCGAATATATGCACGACCCCATCACAACCCCTTATGGCGAATCACCGTCCAACATGGCTTTTCGAATTTGCAATAAATTGCGTCAATGGGGGCATTGGTATCATATTCATCAAGACTGGAGTCACATTGGCTTTGATCGTTGGCGAGAAGGCACCGCCATCATGAGTCGCTATCCGATGCTGCACAATTATTCGGCTTATGTTTCTACAGATCAGCGCAAAGACAATTATATGTCCCGAAATGTTACCGTGTCCTGCATCAACGTTCCGTGGTTCGGCTTACTGCATATCGCCAATGTGCATTTGAGTTGGGGGCATCATGGTTTTTATGAAGAAT
>CAIMDR010000418.1 GCA_903839795.1 uncultured Methylococcaceae bacterium
TATCATCTATTCTCAGTCAATATTAAGCTGAAATATGAAAACACAGCAGTAAGCATAAAATAGAGAAAAAAATTAACTTGTTGAAAAATATAGCAATAAAAATAATACAATATTGTAAATAGGGGGTGCGGAATGTCGGTTAAATGCGATAAAACAGTAATATGCTGAGCACAGCACAGCATATTCGGGGATGGGCAAAAAATAGCTAATTAAGTAATTAAATATTTACTGTGGCCAATAAATAGACTGAGAACCCGAAAGAGTAAGAATAAAAGTTTATCTTGGAACTACTATTTAGCTAATTACTTTGAAATTTTATAGAATAAGCTGTATATCTAATAGCTTTAGATATTTTAGTAGAGCCTAACCACTTATGAGAATTAAAGTTTTTACCATTTTTTTTTTAGTTAGTTTTATGTATGGTTGTGTGATAAAACCAAAGCAAACAGCAGAATACGTTAAAAAAGATCAAGATGCAGTAGGACAAGACGTAAATTTGATGATTGGGCGTATTGGTCCGCCCTCATCGACGTATGAAATGCCCAATGGAAACGTACAGTATATCTATGAAAAAAGTAGCGATGGGACGACCCCCATTGTTTCCTCTGCAAATTATATGGGGGATACGGTAACAACTACTGGTGGAAATAAATTTAAAGCTACCTGTAAAACTATATTTACCGTTGATAAAAATACACAAAAGGTGATTTCAGTAAATTCTGTAGAAAATTCTATAGGTATTTGCGCTGTTCTGTAAGCCTCGATGCAATTAGCCTACAGTGTTTCCTAAAAATCGTTTACCCCAAATTTCAACGGTAGAATCAGGGTTTGAGAGGGTGAATAAAATCATCATGACTAAACCTCCCGTTCCTCTGGCAGTAGCCTAAAAGTGCAGGCATTAACTGTAGCAGCCCGATAGTTGCTGCTGCAATACATGAAGCCATAAGTATGAGATTTTCTTTGGGGAACAACATGATTTAATTGGGTGAGTTTAAACAAACGACAGATGGGTGCGTTTAAACAAACGACACAAAAGTTCCATAGAATTTATTGAAAAGCCACAGATGGTATGGCCTTATGCCATTTTCAAGCTTCCCAATTTTAACCATGTTTAATCTGCTTTTTTTTGGGAAGCCTTAACTATCATTATTCAGTAGATCAAAACACATAGAAAAAACGTTCGTTTTTTCTATGTGTTTTACCAGGATGATTGCGGATGTTTTAGACTTCCCAAAAAAGTGTAGGTTTGACAAGACTAAAATTGGGAAGTCTAAAAGTTGGTCAAAGCCATGCCAGATATGCCTTTGCAAGAAATCCTATGAAACGATTCTGTTGTTTGTTTAAATACACCCTTAATTAGTAAGAGAAATATTTAATTTGCCGAAGTTACTGATTTATGAAATTTCAACAGAAACTTTCCCCAATTTAATAAATTCGAGAATTTGATCTATATCGGGTATATCCTCTATGAAGTGTATATCAGCTGACGTTAATTTCACTCCATTTTTGCTGTTCGCCTTCAGTTTAATAATATATCTATTTTTATCATCCTTATCACCAATGTAAAATTTATTACTTTCACTTGGAAAGTAATAAGATAAATTTATAGACAAGTCTTTTGCCTTATCTTCGGAAACACGATCATTATTAAAATAATTCTTTAAAAAATTATTTGTCAGCACGATCTCGCTTTTTGCATTTTTTGAAGCAAATACACAAAGATATAAACCAAGCAGACAATCTCTATCATCAATCTTAGCAAACGTAGATTTATACATAATATTTTAGGTTGATGAGCAGTGGAAAGGTTATACGAAGCTTCGGATACTCTAAATCATTTAAGCTGTTGCACAAAGGGTAAGTTTTGCAACGGTTTTTAGAGACAGTAAAACCAATGACTTAGGAGTTTCAAAAGTCATATGCAAAAAGCCGCTTGTGTCAAAAAATCGGGCTAATCTGTAGAGCGGGAAGCAGTCGCATAAAAAACGGTTTTGATTGACGAAGCCTGTTTTTATTCGGATGATTGCCGAACGTTTAACCAAACAGTAGCCGAACAAATGCCATACAGCTTAAAACAGGCCGCAGCCGCATGTGGAAAAAGCAAATCAACCGTATATGAAGCCTTAATAAGCAATAGGTTAAAGCATACTAAGGACGACAAAGGACGATTTATTATTGAAGCGGATGACTTGAACACCGTTTTTCCAAAACAATCTGAAAATGTTTATTCAGAACAAGAAAAAACGCCATTAAACGACGATAAACATAGCTTTTTTTTGCAGACTATAGAAAGCCTTAAAGACAAGGTAACGGCATTAGAGGCAGATCGCGACAGATGGCACGAACAGGCCAAGGATGCTGCGCATACGATAGAAAAACAGGCCTCAGCGCTTGCCGCCGCGACCGTAGCGAGCGCAAGAGCGATCACACAGGTCGACGAAATGCGCCGCCGAATGGAAGTAATCGAAGCGCCAAAACAAGAAGCGAAGGCCTCAGTGGAGCCTGAACCAAGGCCAGAACTAGAGCCAGCCAATCAGAATGCGCCAGCGATCAAGCCGCGAACCATTAGGCTGTGGCTATGGTTTGTTTTAGTTATTGCCGGGATCTTTGTAGCAATTACCTTTCTACAAAGAACAGGAAAGTTTTAAGATTCGTAGAAATGACAAAGGCGCAGACCCCGCCAAGAGTTGCGCCTTTGTAAGTTTAGTATCCCGCTAGAGATAGGCCACCTTGCAAGCCTATCCTAGCGGGTTTTATTGACCCTTGCAATAGAGGAAGGCATAAAATGAGCACCGCCGAAAATGATACCAAAGCCCAAGCCGCAGCAATCCTAGAGCAGCAGCTAGAAGCGACTTACCCGAATTTTGATGCTGATATGCGGCGCAGCCTTGCCAGCATGGGCGCAAGTCTAGCGACTAATAAGGCGCAGAAAGAGAAGGAGACGTCGGAAAAGCCGCAGGTCGCTAAAATTGTTCAACTGGACTTTTGGCAAGATGGAAAGAGCGCCGCACCTAATGCCCTTGTGCGTTCCGCTTTGTTTCCTGCCTTAAATGCCCAACAAAAGAAAAATCGCCGTTTTCTTGATGAAGATCGGGTTTATTCTGTTTCCGGTGTGGATGTTATTTTTACGGGTAAGCAATTCGATCAATCGGATTTAGATGTTTATCTTGAGCTTTTGAATATCTCGCGGCCTTTCCCTTTGGGAACGCCTATAAAGTTTTCAGCCTATGCACTTTTAAAAGCGTTGGGATTATCCACAGGCGGAAAAGATCATAAACGGCTACATTCGGTTTTAATCAGGCTTTGTGGTGGCGTGGTTGATATGACAGACCACAAAAAGCGGTATTTCGGCCAATTGCTGCAGGGCGGTATTCGTGACGAGATCACCCTTAATTACGAAATCACGTTAAACCCAAAATTTGCGGTTTTATTTGGACTTGGCATGTGGACGACAATAGACACCAGCCAGCGACGCGCTCTTGGTCGTAAATCAACAGCGAAAGCTCTTCATGCATATTATTCAAGCCATACCGCACCAAACGCCCATAACTTCGACACCTTGGCCGAGATTGCCGGTTTGACCAACAGCAACAAACGGCAACGCCGCGCAGACATCATCAAGGCGCACGAGCAATTAAAGGTCGTGGGCTTTCTGGATAACTACGAAGTCACAGCCGATAAGATCAAAGCTAACATCAACCACACAGCAAGCCAAACCCGCTCTATGCTCAAGAAAGCAGTGAAGCAACCCAAGGTAAGCCAGCAGCGCAAAAAAGTGGACTGATGAAAGCGATTATTTATGACGGGTTTGGGCGGACGCTTTAGCGGGTTTGGGCGGACGCTTTAGCGGGTTTGGGCGGACGCTTTAGCGGGTTTGGGCGGACGCTTTAGCGGGTTTGGGCGGACGCTAGAAAAGATAAAAATTGTTTATAATCATATTATTAAGCAGTAAAATGAACACCGATAACCTTTTATAACCTTTTATAACCTTACGCGCGCGCGAAAATCCGACTAGTAACAGAAACGAAAAAACGGGAGAAAAGTTGTGAGCGATAGCTCACAACTTTTTAAAAAATGGGCTCATTACTGACCCTCTTGCATTCACTCTGCTACGAGAATTCACCAGCTAGGATATTTAGCCAGAAATGATAAACAAAAGCCAAAGCGGTAAGAGCAAGAGCGGTTAACGAGATGTCGATATAGATTCATCCTGATTGTCTTCATTCTTGGCGTAATACAGCCTCTAAGAGCGGTTAACAGGATGTCGATATAGATTCATCCTGATTGTCTTCATTCTTGGCGTAATACAGCCTCTAAGA
>CAIMDR010000419.1 GCA_903839795.1 uncultured Methylococcaceae bacterium
CTAAAGTTGGTAGCCTATAAACTCAAATCCCCCGATTTTTTATTGGACACTTAATAGAGCCATGAATTAAGTAAGTAGGGCGTGCCGTGCGCGCCTTATTTTTCAAGGCGTGCACGGCACGCCCTACAAAAAACAATGTCGCTTAATCGATGAAGGTCTCTATAAATGTATTCCCAAGGCATCAAAAAAAACATAGTCGTCCGCACCTTTAAAAAAAATCGTTCGCTTGCAGGTAATATTCATCCCCTCTTGGAGCGGCTATTTTTAGCCCGAGGTATCACGTCCGAAACAGAGCTGGACAGGACGCTGATAAAACTGCCATCACCGTGGTTATTGTCGGGTATGGAAGCGATGGTAGAGCATTTGATTACCGCTATCAACGAGCAACAACGGATTTGCATAGTCGCCGACTTTGACGCCGATGGGGCCACCAGTTGTGCGGTTGCCATCAAAGGCTTGCAGTTATTGGGGGCAGGGCAGGTGTCATTTGTGGTTCCCAATCGCTTTGAATACGGTTATGGCTTAACGCCGGAAATTGTCGAACTGGTTAAATTGAAAAATCCTGAGGTCATTATTACCGTTGATAACGGCATATCCAGTATTGACGGCGTCAAGGCGGCAACAGAGGCCGGTATCAAAGTACTGGTGACAGACCATCATTTGCCGGGTCACGAATTACCCGCCGCCGATGCCATCGTAAATCCCAATCTGCTTAATGATCAATTCCCCTGTAAATCGCTGGCTGGCGTAGGCGTTATCTTTTATGTGCTTATGGCCTTGCGTAGTCGGTTAAGGGAACAAAATTGGTTTGAGAGTCATCAGGTTCCTGAGCCCAATCTGGCTCAATTACTCGATTACGTTGCTTTAGGTACGGTTGCTGATGTCGTTGCACTGGAGCAAATTAACCGGATTTTGGTACATCAAGGTTTATTAAGAATACGTACGGGGCGTTGTCATCCGGGCTTGAATGCACTCATTGAAGTCTCGGGGAAAAATCCTCAAACCCTGGCGGCATCGGATTTGGGTTTTTCACTGGGCCCCAGACTTAATGCAGCAGGGCGCATGGATGATATGTCACTGGGTATTCAATGTTTATTAACGGATGATCCGGCGCTGGCAAAAGACATGGCGTACCAACTTGATCAGTTGAATAATGACCGTCGGGAAGTTGAAGCCGTTATGAAGCATGAGGCCATGGCTTACTTAACGGACATGAAAGCGCTGGACAGACACCATTTACCATCCGGTGTTTGTTTGTTTGATGCCAACTGGCACCAAGGTGTTATCGGTATTTTAGCGTCACGCATTAAAGACCAGGTACATCGACCGGTTATTGCGTTTGCTCCGGCGGGCAAAGACTTAATAAAAGGCTCGGCACGCTCTATTCCAGGCGTGCATATTCGTGATGTGTTAAGTGATATTGCCGCGTTGCATCCCAAATTACTCAGTAAATTTGGCGGTCATGCCATGGCCGCCGGTTTAAGTTTAAACATGCACGACTATCCGGCCTTTGCCTTGGCTTTTGATGAGATGGTCGGAAAACGGTTGGCAAGTGTTGATTTGGAGCAAAAAATTCTCTCTGATGGCGAGCTGACCGAACAAGAAATGTCGCTTGAAATCGCCGATTTATTACAAAATGCAGCCACTTGGGGTCAAGAATTTCCGGAACCTGTTTTTGACTGGGTGTTTGATGTGATTCAAGCGCGAATCGTCGGGCAACGACATCTTAAATTGGTACTGAGAAAACCTGACGGTGATCTGGTGATCGATGCCATCGCTTTTTTTGTCGATAAACCAGAGCATTGGCTAGGCTTAAGACAAATCAAAGCCGCTTACAAACTCGATATTAACGAATTTAGGGGTAATCGAAGTGTGCAGTTTATTGTTCAGTATTTTGAAAAAATAACCTAAAAAAACAGATAAATCCAAGCCACTCGAAGGGCTTGTTGATTTTAAGTTGAAACTGACCGCCAGCCAACAGCCAATGCTCAGGTGTACTAATAACTCAAGCGATCGATTGGCGGGTTATTAGCTATCCGAGTCAACGCGCTGTTAAATTGGTTTTTCCTTTAAAACTGCCCTTTTTCTAATTTTTCCCGCAATTGACGGAGAAATTCTGACCCTCCTACGGGCAACTCGTCTGGACAATTTTTTAGCGCGACTTTATAAACCTCATTTTCACCAGGACGAGGTTTTAAGCAGCGTACTTGTTTTAATTTAACCAAGTAACTTTTATGAATTTGCGCGACACCAAAGTTTTCGTATTTTGTTATCCAATCTTTAATAGTGCCAGTTACTTCGGCAAGAATGCGATTGCCCAACAAATAAATCTTAATCGAATTAGTACCTATGTTTTTCTCTACATAAATAACTTCATCCAGATCAATATACTCAATATGTTTTTCACGTTCGCCAATGCGGTTAATGACATAATGATGAACAATGATTGGCTTTGGATTTTTTGGACGATTCTTTCTTATCCATTCCAAGGCTCTATCAACTTCAACTTCTTCCAGCGGTTTTAGCAGGTAATCAGCGGGATGTACTCGAATCAAGTCTTTGGGCTTTTGTGAATAACCGCTAATGAAGATAATCCAAGGAGCGCAAGGTTGTTGATTGATCTTAGCGGCTAAATTTAGCCCGGCACGTGCACTTTCAGATTGAATATGTATATCCAGAAAAATACCATCGATGCCGCTGTTCTTTTGAATAAACAGCCAGGCCTCCTGAGTACTTGCCACTTCAGCAATAACGTCAAAATCAGTGTGCCAAGTATTAAGAATTTTCTTAAGATCAAGCCGTGCTGCGGGCTCGTCATCGACAATCAAGACCTTATATTTAGCTACCATGGTATGCTCCTTTTGGGTATAGTTAAAATAACTTCAGTCCCTTGACCTTCCTGACTATTGATAATCATTTTGGCTTGTTTCAGAAAGGCCAGTTTGAGACTTTTTTGTAAATGGTACAGGGCACTACCGTTACCGTTTTCCGACTCGACTACGCATTTACCAAGATCGGCTAAACGCTGCGTCGAAATGCCGCCACCGTTATCAGTAATGTTAACAGTAAAGTTATTACCGTTATCTTTAGCATGAATTGTGATAAAAAGATCGCCCGTTCGGGCTTTCATGCCATGCAGCAAAGCATTTTCTGCCAAGGTTTGCAAGGTGCGTGGTGGAATCTGGCAGCTTAATAGTTGAGAAGGAATATCACAGTGAAAATAAAAAACTTCTGGAAAACGTAAGGTTTGAAAATCCAAATAGCGTTCTACCTGATTCATCTCATCTTTTAGTGAAATCGAATTGGCACAGGCATTGCTACGGGTATCACTCAGGAAACGAGCCAGTTTCACCACATAGTTTTCAGCAGTATTTGGATTTTCGCTAATTAAAACTTTGATGGCATTAATGGTGCCATTCATGAAATGCGGCTCTATTTGCGCATTGAGTGCTCTTAATTCCGCTTTTTGTGCCTGACTCTTTAGCTGATCACGCTCTAAATCCTGCATCACAAACAGAAACAGCAAAACCCCCAAAGTATTGACAATCAGTACCGGTATTGCCGTCTCAGATACCAGCGTTAAGGCATCTTTATACGGTTGCACCCAAAATAGCGATATAGATTTTTGAATGACCGTCCCCATGATTGCGATAAACACGGCACCACGCAACCGAGTTGCCCCGCGTGGCCACCATTGCAACGCTAAGCCAGCAAATAAACCCTGAACAATTGTTCCCAAAGCACTGGCAGAACCCGCAAAACCACCTAACAGATAACGTTCCCATCCCGCTAATAAGCCCGTCCCTAAACCAACCCAAGGGCCGCATGTCAAACCAGCTGCCAAAACCATTAAATCCCGGAAGCCGATTACCGCTTGGAAGCGTTTTAGTTCATCAGATAAATCGGACGGCCAAGCGATATATCTACCAACATGATGGACATCTAATAAAAATCCGCTATGGGTGCCAATGATAGCAAATAGCCCAAAAAATAAAATCGCAACAAACCGGTTACGCCACAGCGATCGATCCCCCCGCAATGCCACTCTCAGCCATTCGATGCGAATCGATACATGAGCCGCCATTAAAACCATACAAACCCGTTGCGACAACTGCGCAGTGTTGTCCAACCAATGGAACAGGATGTCGGTAGATTGATGCATGCAGCAGTCTCGGCAGCAGTTAAAAATTGATGGCAATAGTCAATACCTTCGCCAAACGGAAAAGCTAATTCGACAGCTCCAAGGCATGAGTTTTAAGAGTATGCTGGATCTGAAAACCGTTTCCAGAGTCAGTAAATACATACACCGGATTAAAAACTGTTTGGCAAAAATGCTAAATGAGTTGTTAATCGACCGCCAGATTGCCAATGCCACATGAATCGGCAGAACTTACGCCAGGGCTACCTCATTTTTGGCGAAGGTATTGAATAGTAACAGATAAATGTATAGGCCACATGATAATACGGGTTAAAAGGGTGCATCCTTAAATTAAAATAAAAGAAAATAATAGCTACAGTTTTTCAGAAATTAAATTTCTATTCCTGTCGTTGTAAATTCATACAGATAACATCCCTTTAAGGGATGGTATCTGTTAGCATCGAAATTATTTATCTGAAAGCCTATACATTCAACGCCATGCTAGGAATGCGCATGAAATAAATTATGCATTGCTCCCTCTCCCGCCGGGCATAGGTATCTACACAACTCGTCATCCCGGCTGGGATTGCCGGGATCCAGATGCCATGGATGGCAATCTTGAATTAC
>CAIMDR010000420.1 GCA_903839795.1 uncultured Methylococcaceae bacterium
CGCTGAGCGGAGTCGAAGTGAGTTATCCGCTTCGACTCCGCTCAGCGAACGATTAACTTTAAAATGTCCTGCCTTAAGTAGATAGCCGACAGATAACATCCCTTGAAGGGATGGTATCTGTTGCAGTGGCTATTATTTGTGCAAGACTGCGCGTTAATTAATAGAGCCTTGATACTTGACGGTAAAGTCATTTAAATTAGCCAGAACAATCGGCAGGTCTTCAACTTTTTCCGGATTAAATGCGTTTACGCCGACCCGCGACAAGTAAAATACTTGATCCGTCATATAATGACCGGTTGCTCTAATTTCACCTGAATAGTAGTAGCGTCCTCTCAGCAGCCAGGCCTGTGAAAATGAACGACCATCCGCAAAGTCTGAAAAATCCAGTTCAATCAGTTGAATAGCGTTCAAATCAGGGGCAAGGTCAGCAACGACATCGGGAGGGCCAATTCTGACCCCCAACTTGCCTTCATGAGTTAGTAATTGCGCTTTATCTTGTTGCCAACGGGCTAAGGAAACACTGATGTCACCGGCTTTTAAGTCCTCATCATCGGCAACATAGCTCCAGTTATCATCAACAATCTGTTTGTCTTTAATTATTTGCATAGACTTGCTCTTTAAAAGGGGTGATGCCAACACGATTTACCATGTCCAGGAATGATTCGTCATTCAGGCGATTTTTGACATAAACAGCCAGAATAGTCGTGACGGCTTTTGTTACCTGATTTTTGGCAACCGCAGGCCCCAATCTTTCGCCTATGGCGGCTTTATTTTCCGAAGAACCGCCCAAGGTTATTTGATACCATTCAGTGCCTTTTTTATCAACTCCCAGAATACCGATATGACCGACACTTTGGTGTGCGCAACCATTCATACAGCCAGACATATTGATTTTTAAATCACCGATATCGTGAATGTAGTCCATATCATCAAGGGCTTCATTGATTTCTTTGGCAACACCAATAGAGCCGGCATTGGCAAGTGAGCAAAAATCCAATCCCGGGCAACAAATCATATCCGTGACAGTGCCAATATTGGGCGTTGCCAGTTTCAAACTATCCAGTTTTTGCCAGAGTGCAAATAAATCAGCTTGTTTTACGTCAGCCAGAATCAAGTTTTGCCGGTGCGTACTTCTGATCTCTCCAAAACTGTATTGATCAGCAAGATCGGCTACCGCATCAAGTTGTATATCGGTCATATCCCCAGGAGGAGAATCCGGCGCTTTTAATGACAAAAAGGCAGCGTGATAACCGGCTATTTTATGGGTTGCCGTATTATGTTTTACCCAAGTTGCAAACGCTTTGTTCTTTTGTTGTTGCTCGCTAAAACTGGCATCAAGAACTGCATCAGCTTCGTAGGCAGAATCAACAAACTGGGCTTTCATCGCATTAATACGTTCATTACTTAATTCGTTGTTGTCTCTGATAAGTTGCCATTCCTGCTCAACTAATGTAGAAAATTTATCCAGTCCGGATTCTTTAACAAGAATCTTGATGCGTGCCTTGTATTTGTTGTCACGACGACCGAATAAATTATAAATACGCAGTGTGGCTTCCAGATAAGATAGCAGATGCTTTTTTTCCAGATACGGTTTAATCACTTGACCTATGACCGGTGTACGACCCAAGCCACCACCGACGATGACTTTAAAACCCGTTTCGCCGGCATCATTTTTAACCAGATGTAAGCCGATATCATGAAATTGCGTAGCAGCTCTGTCATGCAGCGCACCGCTTACCGCTATTTTGAACTTGCGGGGCAAGTAGTCAAATTCAGGATGTAAAGTGGTCCATTGACGAATAATTTCGCAATAAGGACGCGGATCTTCAATTTCATCAATACAAACACCGGCCAAGTGATCGGAGGTGGTATTTCTCATACAGTTGCCGCTGGTTTGAATGGCATGCATTTGTACGCTGGCCAGTTCTTCCAGAATGTCAGGAACTTCTTCTAATTTGGGCCAGTTAAACTGGACATTTTGGCGCGTGGTAAAATGACAATAGTTTTTGTCATAAGTACGGGCAATATGGGCTAGTTTTCGCAGTTGTTTGGAATTAAACAGACCATAAGGGCCGGCAATTCGTAACATAGGTGCATGAATTTGAACATAAAGACCATTTCGTAAACGTAATGCGCGATATTGATCTTCGGAAATGTCGCCTTTTAAAAACTGTTCGGTTTGTCTTCTAAACTGGGCTACCCGTTCGTCAACAAGGATTTGGTCGTTATCGTTATACTGATACATAGTTGAGCGTTTAATGTGTCTTTCTGGCGAATAATCGTGGTTGGTAATCATATACTGTGCGTCATAAAATGACAAAACTTATTAGTTGGTGATACCATTAACTGTTAAAATTTATTATATTTACAAACTATAAAACTGAGTAGGGGGATTTTTTTGTGCGATTTTTATTAATTTTGTTAGCGGTATTGCTGGTGCCTCAAATGGCAATGGCGGGTGGTTTTGAAAGTCTTGGTATGACCGGGACTGAGCGAGGTATTTATACCGTTTTAATTTTTATTATCGCTTACGGTTTTGTTATGACCGAAGAATTTACGCACATGCGTAAATCCAAGCCGGTTATTCTTGCGGCTGGCATTATCTGGGCGCACGCTGCAATTTTAGCATCGCAAAAAGGTGTTTCAGTTGAAGCGATGCACGAGGCTTTCGAATATAATTTGAAAGAATATGCCGAGCTAATGTTATTTTTATTAGTCGCCATGACCTATATCAACTCAATGGCTGAACGCAACGTCTTTGAAGCATTGCGTTCCTGGTTGGTAAGAAGACAGTTTGGTTATCGTAAATTGTTTTTGATTACCGGTATCATCACTTTCTTTTTATCAGCCGTGGCAGATAACCTGACAGCCGCTTTGCTGGTTGGCGCAGTGGTTATGGCCGTTGGTGCGGATAATGAGAAGTTTGTCAGTATCGGTTTTGTAAATTTGGTCGTTGCTGCCAATGCCGGCGGTGCGTTTTGTCCTTTTGGCGACATCACCACCTTAATGGTTTGGCAAGCGGGTTATGCCGAGTTCTTTGATTTCTTCAAGCTTTTCATTCCTTCAACAGTCAATTACGCCGTACCTGCTGCAATTATGTATTTTGCAGTGCCTGATGAGCAACCTAAAGTCACCTCAGAAGCGGCTGTTGTGTTAAAGCCCGGTGCAATTCAAATTTGCGTATTATTTCTATTGACTATCGTCACAGCGGTTAGCTTTAAACAGGGACTGCATTTGCCTCCGTTTATGGGCATGATGGTCGGTCTTTCTGTGTTAATGCTGTACGGTTTCTTTTTGAAAAAGAACCACAGAGCTGAAGATGAAGTCGGTTTTGATATCTTCAATAAAGTACGTCTTGCCGAATGGGATACTTTATTGTTTTTCTTCGGTGTCGTATTTGCTGTGGGCGGTTTAGGTTATATCGGTTATCTTGAATTGTTGTCAGGCGCTATGTATGACGGTTTAGGTGCAACTACAGCCAACATTCTGGTGGGTATAATTTCTGCCATTGTTGATAACATTCCCGTTATGTTTGCCGTGCTTAACATGAATGTGGACATGGATCTGTATCAATGGTTATTGGTCACATTAACTGCGGGTGTTGGTGGATCACTGTTATCTGTCGGTTCAGCAGCGGGTGTTGCGTTAATGGGTCAATCTAACCATAAGTACACTTTTTTCAGTCACTTAAAATGGACGCCGGCTATTGCAGGTGGTTACGCAGCCAGTATTTTTGTTCATTATTTAATTAATGGTTGAAAGCTTTAAAGCACCGCACAACTCGTGCGGTGCTTGTTTTTAAAAATTCACCACGAAGACACGAAGAACAAGAAGGTTTTTTTGCACTATAGATTTCAGATAAATAACTTCTGAAAGACTATAAACAATGGCAAGCTTTAGCCTGGTTACCCACTAAACCACATTGCGCTTTTCTTCGTGTTCTTCGTGTCTTCGTGGTGAAAATCTTTCAAAATACTACAATCACCCCTCCTTTAGCACGACTCCTGCAACAAATTTTTAAGGTCTCCAGTGAAAAATAACACGAACATCAGGGAAGTACTGCTCAACAAGCGCATGCTTATTTGCATATTCACCGGCTTCAGTTCAGGTTTGCCGCTGTATATTTTGATTGCACTGTTACCGGCATGGTTACGTTCTGAAGGTGTGGATTTAAAATCCATAGGCTTGTTCGCACTGATTCAATTGCCGTTTACTTGGAAATTTCTCTGGGCACCGTTGTTTGATCGCTACATTCCACCGCTCGGACGTCGGCGTGGCTGGCTATTTATCTCACAAACGGCATTACTCCTGTCCATCCCAGGATTTGGTGCGCTGCATCCCAATCTGGACTTATGGACTATTGCTTATCTGGCTTTTGTAGTCGCATTTTTTAGTGCTTCCCAAGATATTGTGCTGGATGCCTATCGACGTGAACTATTATTGGATACCGAATTGGGTCTGGGTAACGCCATACACGTTAATGCCTATAAAATTGCCGGCTTAATACCCGGCTCTTTATCTCTGATATTGGCGGACCACTTACCTTGGAGCAGCGTGTTTTTGATTACCACCTTGTTTATGTTGCCGGGTATTGCCATGACGCTTTTGGTCAGTGAACCCCTGCTTAAACAGGGTGCGCCGAAAACGCTCCGGGCTGCCGTGGTAGAACCCTTTCAAGAATTCATCCAGCGCAAGGGCTTAAAATCAGCGTGCCTGGTACTCGCCTTCATCTTTTTTTACAAATTGGGCGATAGCATGGCTACGGCGCTTGCTACACCGTTTTACCTTGATATGGGGTTCAGTAAAACAGAGATTGGACTCGTTGCTAAAAATGCCGGTCTGTGGCCGAGTGTTATCGGTGGATTACTCGGGGGTATTTGGATGATTAAGCTCGGTATTAATCGTGCCTTGTGGCTTTTTGGTATGGTACAGATGATTGCTATTTTGGGTTTTGCCTGGCTTGCGACAATAGGTCACAGCCTGCCTTGGCTGGCGATGGTTATCGGCATTGAAGCCTTGGGTGTAGGCTTGGGTACGGCGGCTTTTGTTGCTTTTATCGCCCACACCACGCATCCACTTTACACCGCAACTCAATTCGCTTTATTCACTAGCTTGGCAGCCGTGCCACGCACCTTTGCCAATGCCGCTACCGGTTATTTAGTTGAATGGTTTGGGTGGGTAACTTTTTTTCTGTTTTGCTTTGTCATCGCCATCCCCGGCATGTTGCTGTTGCTTAAAGTCGCACCCTGGAATGCTCAAGACAAACCAGCCGGGGTAAAATAGCATCAACAATAGAACACGGATGACACAGATTTGACTGATAAGCACGGATAAGGAAGGTTTCTTGATCCGATAAAAATACTAGCTATAGATTTTCAGATAAATAATTTCGATGATAACGGATACCATCCCTTTGAGGGATGTTATCCGTGTGAGTTAAATTGTCGTGTAGTGGAAGTTTAATTTCTGAAAGACTATA
>CAIMDR010000421.1 GCA_903839795.1 uncultured Methylococcaceae bacterium
TCGATATACTCTTGACTGATCAATGACCACCAATCCACGGCCAGTCCTTTCAATACGTATTCATAAGGCAGCCAGCCATAACCCCCATCGCCCCAACCGGTTCCCCAGGAATTTCTGATTAATAACGCCCCAGTGGTTGTCGAGCCACAATTGGCGTTCTTGATTGCCAAGGCATCGTCATAACCGACCGCCATAATGGCATGTCCACCCGAGACCTTATCCTTTGGGCAAGGGAAGGGAATTTTGCCTTTACCCGCACCATTCGCCTGACTAATGGAATCATAAACCGTAAAGCCAAACATGGAAGGTAAGTTGCCTGCCAGATTAGTCTTGATTTGACTGAGCAGGTTTGCCGGAGTGGTGCCCACCGGATCCAGCCGGTAATAATTAATCGCTTGAAAAGATTGAGCCAGCGCATATAAAAAAGCCGAAGGTTCTTTATCGAAATCTGCGATTTTATAAGGCCAATACTTTTCTGGCGGCACACCTAACAACGCCATTGCGCCCATAGTACTGCGCAAATAAGCACCGGTATCGCCCGTCCAACCCAAAAGATTGCGTGTTGTTTTGTAAAGGAATAAGCGGGAGGCATCCAGCCATGTGCCATAAGCTTTTTTTTCATAGAACTCGATCATGCCCACGCCCGCATTAGCCGTGCATGAACCCAACTGCCCCTGATCTTCGATGGGAGCGCACCACGGCCTCAGATCTACCTTGGCTACCAACGTTGCCGGTGCTTTTAATACATTAAGCTTTTTAAGCATCGGTTTGATAGCTTCATGTTCGGGCGAGTAATCTCTGACATCAGGCAAGTCTCGCATCCAACCCAACCCGTAATTTTCGTGTATTTCGCTCATAGTCTTATCCCCAAAAATTAATTAAAATTATCGATTATTTATGCAGTTGCTTTTTTAGGCTACCTACTTCAGTCAGCACAAAAATACTAAAGTTGGCAGCCCTTTTTTAGAAGTTATTAAGCCATTTTAGATGCTGCTTCTGGATTAATTTGATAAAAAGCCGGCTTTTTACGGTGAGAGTCACTTCAAATATTTTTAACAGCGGTATATTTTGCTCAAAGGGCTTATGGAATGTCAGCCTGACTACGCTTGTTACTGAGCCCGAATAGTACCGATGATTTGAACTTTAACAGGATAGCCTTCCAACTCTTCAGGTAACGTTAACTTATCTAATTTATCCCGACTTTCAACACCTATAACAATGACTGATTGCCCGTTATGACCCTGACCTATACCCACCGATACGATGCCCGGGGTGGACATTAATCGGCTTTCATGTTTGGTTTTAACTTGTTGAATGGATTCTGTCACAGCTACGCCCTCCCCTGCTCTACATGCGACTGCAAGTATTAGCAACATTGATAAAAAAATCAGTTTCACAGTGTTAAATTGAGTGCAGAAAATACATTTTCGATACGATTAATAATCGTAGTCGTATCACTGCCGGCAAAAAGCAATCCAACCAGCTCGTCGTTATTGTTTAATACTGCCGAACCGCTATCACCTGGTTGGCTTATAGCGCCCGCCATAAGTTGGTCGGTAAAAAGAGCCGTGCGATTTTCTCCATAACCCACATTAGCTGTGACATCCACTTGTGTCACTTGCCCTTCGGTATAATTGGTGGTTCGTCCGGTTTTTTTAAGTGGCATGCCTAACACGGCGGATGCTGTTCCTTTGATAGCTCCAATATTGAGAATTTCCGGGTTTACGTCTTCTTGTCGTAAAGGTCTCGCAATAGCGGCATCTACCAAGTTTTCTATTGCTCGAATTCTGGTAACTTCTCATTACCCACAGGTAGCCGCACCCCGAATCAGATCAGGTAGCGGTGGAATATTGTTTAGGCCGAGCAGCCTATCCTTAAGATAATGCCAA
>CAIMDR010000422.1 GCA_903839795.1 uncultured Methylococcaceae bacterium
GGCACGCCCTACGTACTATCGCTAATCCCAATTATCATGAAATTAAGCGGCTTGTTTATGTACATGAGTAAAACAGTCTTTTGGACATACTTTTGAGCAGGCTTCGCAGCCGATACAATCAAGGCCGTCTTTTATACTCATGACCATGCTGTTGTCATCGTCGTCCTCAAAATCGCCATAATCATCATCAAAATCGTCGGGGTTAAGTGCTTCGGCTTTTTCCACCAAATCAAAAACATCGCGCGGACAAACCTTAAAACAACGACCACAGCCAATGCAGGTTTTTTGATTGATGTCAGTCACATAGGCAGGTGTCCATTCATTGCCGCCAAAGGTTACACCGGTTACAAATTCAGCCATTATTAATCTCCCGGTCAGGCCGCTTCTGCTTGCGCGGCATTAAGTTTTTGATTGGCCTCATCCCATGCTTTACAGGCATCGTAGGTTGCTTGAGCAATTCCCATAATTTCATCGTAAGCATCCGGCAAGCGGTCTTCAATCAGGTCATGTAATTCCATCGCCTGTTCGCTGGCCAGACGTTTGGTTTTTTTGACTTCTTTTTCCAACTTTTTCAACTCTTCAGGGCTCATGGCTGTGCTCCTTAATCGGTGGCGGCGTTGTGATATTTTTCGATTAAGCCCAGTGCTTTTTCAATCGCTTTCTCGCTTTTTTCACATAAATCTTCAAGGCTGGAAAAACCAAAACGATGTGTGTCGCGCAATACTTTATCGACGACAATCAGTTTTCCTACCATGATTAAGGCGCGGCCAAAGCCTTCATGCGTTACATTAATCATGGGTGCAGCCATTAAGCCGGTCTTTTTTTCAATCAGTGTCGCCAGTGAATTGTAATAAGCCTTTAAACGGGCGATAGTAATTTCTTCCGGATCACCGATGACCGGAATTTTCTGTTTACGTTCTTTGGTTAACACAATAGGATCGATGATTTTTGCTTCCGACCACCCCTCGTAAGTGTCATAAGTATCTATGGCGCGTAATTGTTTTATATAATCTTTTACAATATCAGAACTTAAATTGACATCATCTTCTTGTACAACTAATTCAGCTGTGGCCATTTCTTTTCTCCGTTAAATTAAAAATTTTTGGTTATCCGGTGTAGGGGCAATCCCTACCGTATTAATTATTTATCCCCATACACAGTCACTTAAAGATTTAATTAATGTCTTAAGTTGATGTCTATAGTCTTTCAGAAATTAAATTTCCATTACATGACGTTTGGAGTCCATACGGATAACATCCCTTAAAGGGATGGTATCCGTTAAGATCGAAATTATTTATCTGAAAATCTATATGCCCCTATTAATCATTCATCCCAACCTTCATCTTCCATCTTGCTGAACCGCTCAGGATCAGGGCTTTTATGTTGATTAATCGCTTTTGCCAGCCAATTGGAAGGCCCTGCTTTTATTTCATTTTGCAGATCAATAATTAAATCTTTAATCTTGCTGCCTTCATGCACCTTAATGGGTTGTATGTTTTTTAAGATGAGCTGATTAATGGCCGAGCCACCAATGGCTTGGCAATACACTGCTGCACAGCCGTTAAGCAGGTCAATCTTGACGGATAACTTGTCTTCATTGCCATCCTGACTCAGTTCACCAAATTGGGCGGCTTCCAGTAGTTCGGAATGTTCCAAATCAACAGCATAGACTGCAAAAGATTTGGCAGAACCAAAATGCTGATTAACGGTTTCCATATCGGTCGTAGCAAAAGCAACTTTTAATGCAGTGTCCATAAATTTCCTTTTATCAATCGAGTGCACAATGTGCATACGTCGGGTTAATGACATGACAGCGGATAGTCGGTAAGTTCGCTCACCGGTTTTTGGGCATACACAGAACGATAAACCGGAATTTCTTCGTGCGAATAATTGATGACCAAATTGGCCAAATCAAACAGTGTTTGCCGGGTGCCGCGATAACCGATCCAGGTTTTTTGATAACCGCCAATAATATCGAATAACGGAAACCCGGCTCTTAAGATGGGCAAGCCCAATCTTTCTGCTGTATCCACGGCATGGGAGTTGCCAATGACCAGTTGCGCTTTATTGGCTTTGCCAAGATGCTCCATGTCTTCAAGATCGCCAATTTTGATGGTGGCAACCGGAATACGCGTTAATAAAGGTACATTGCAAGAAGTGACTGCGGCAACTACTTCAGCGCCCATTTCCTGAACCAGATCAATAAACGCATTGAGTAAATCAGCATCGGCGGCAATGGCAATGCGTAACTGACCCAACATAAAATGCGTGTCCAGCATGGCGTCCTGTAATTGTGAGCGTTGCCGCTCAATGCGTTCGGGTACTTCGCGACCACTGATTTCAGTTAAGGCGCTAATCAGTGCATCATTGGCTTTTAAGCCGTAAAGATGATCCAGTGCATAAGTTGGAACCCCGGTGCGTTCTTGCAACAATTCACCTGCTTTATAAAGCGACGGCCCGATAACCACCGTTGCCAGTGCATCGCCCAAAGTGGCCATTTCTGACAAAGGCGTACCCCCAATGGTGACCGGGCTAAAATCCTCATCCGTCAAACAGCCATCCAGCGAGTCGGAAATATCCGGTATAAAAACCGCTCTGAGCTGAAATTGCTCAAAAATATCCCGAAGCGCTTCCAGGTCGCCGGGTGTCAATGTGTAATTTGCCAAGACATTTACCTGGCGTTTCCGTTTGCCGGGATAAGTGCCCGCCTCTTTGGCAGCCGGGACTAAGGCACGGATGATCTCTGAGAGTGTCGCTGCATAACCGGTCTCTACGCTGCCGGTAAAATCAGGGGTATTGACACCGACTACAGCAATGTCGGCAAATTCCGGGTTAGCTTCTCTAAATTCCCGAACATTACGATGCACATCCGCGCCTTGGGTTTCAGCAAGCCCGGTCGTTAAAATAGTGATCAGTGCAGGGCGGGATTTTTCGGCAATGGTTCTAATGCCTTCGCGTACATTTTCGTCAGCGCCCATCACCGAACTGCCTTGATCCATCGCTGTGCTTTGCAGTGGAATCGGTTCTCTGAAGTGGCGTACAAAAAACACTTTGGCAAAAGCCGTGCAGCCTTGTGAGCCATGCAGCATGGGGATTGACCGATTAAAACCCAGCGTCGCCAAAGAACCGCCGATAGGCTGGCTGGCTTTAAGAGGATTGACGGACAGCGCCTTGTTTCTTTTCAGAATGTCAGCCATTACGCAGCCTCCACCATTGAATTACCCCCCTTTTGCAAAGGGGGGGCTGGGGGGATTTGGGGAGTTTTTATTTTCCACGGCGCAGGTGCTCTAACCGCATCCCATACCGGACTTTCAATTGTTAGTGCCAATTGGCGCACCAGCTCCAACATGCCTTGATAACCTTCATAAACAAATTCGCGTTCCTGGTTAATATCCAAAAACGGCACTTTGGCTTTTAACGCCGTGTACATATTACGACCACCGGCAATCAGAATATCAGCCTGATAATCATGCACGATTTTTAGCAACGCTTTAGGGCTGCCGTCGTCAATCATCACCGTGTCTTCGCCCATCAGTTCACGTATTCTGGCTTTATCTTCTTCGGTGGATTTTTTGGTGCCGGTGGCAACCACCACCATCCCTAAATCTTGCAGTGCTGAAATCACCGACCAACTTTTTACGCCGCCGGTAAATAACAAGACCCGCTTGCCTTTAAGGCGAGCTTTCCAGGGTTCAAGTTCTTTCCTGACCCGGCTTTCTTCACGTTCTATAAGCGCCTCGGTACGGGCAGTTAAATCGGCATCATCAAGGGCTTTTGCAAAATCAGTTAAGGCTTGACTGGTGTCGGTAATGCCGTAAAAACTGCCTTCAAACCAAGGCGTGCCGTATTGTTGGTTTAATTTTCGGGCGACATTTACCATCGCTTTTGAGCACACCATCATATTCACTTCGGCTTTGTGCATGGTTTGTACTTCTCGAAAGCGTGCATCACCGGACAGCGTACACAACACCCGTAAACCCAACTCATCCAGCAAGGGCAACACATGCCAGAACTCACCGGCAATATTGTATTCACCGACCAGATTAACGTCATGGATTTTAATGCCTTCATGCGCTGCGCTTTGCGGCAACGGATCAGGGTCACGCGTACCAATCACATGATTAACCATCGCATCACCGGCAATACGGTTGCCCAGGTTTTTAGTACCGTAAAATCCGGCAGAATCAATCGGCACCACCGGCACGCCCCAACGCTCTTGCGCTGATTTACACACGGCATTAATATCATCACCAATTAATGCTGGTACACAGGTGTTATAAACAAAGACGGCGGGCGGCGAGTAAGTGTCAATGGCTTGTTTGATGGCATGAAACAAGCGCTTTTCCGCACGTCCCATAATAATATCCTGCTCGGTTAAATCTGTGGTCATACCGATGCGATATAAATCCGCACCGGAAGAGCGCGTCCCCCGGTTGTCCCAAGAACTGCCGGCACAGGCAATGGGTCCGTGGACAATATGCGCGACATCGGCAATAGGTAACAAGGCAATCTGTGCGCCGTCAAAAGCGCAACCACCTGCCGAAGCACCCGGTTTGGGCTTGGCACAACCGGATTTTTCCTTTTTGTTATGCTCACAGGCCGGTTCATCCAATAGCACAGCAATGTCTTTTGTTGATTTCATGGTTGCCACTACAAAAATAACTTCGTTTGTAGTGATAAAAGCAAGTCTTATGCCATTTTATAAGTAATTGATTTTATATTATTTTACGGGGATTTGTTTTGTAGGAAAGCTTACAAATCGAGTGTATGTAGAAATAAACAGGCAAATATTGGCGTAATAGTGACAGTAATTTGAATTTGCGTACAAACAATCTCCAATACCCAATCATTATTTTCTTAAGTCCGGATCAAAAACTGGGTAAACTACAAGCCACTCTATAATATGAATACCCGATAACAATCACTATGAATTTTGCCTCCGATAATTGGGCGGGAGCGCATCCTGCTATTGCACAACGTTTGTTGGAAGTCTCACCAGGATTTTCAGCGCCTTATGGCGCAAGCACACTGGACCGTAAGATTGAGAAACGGTTTAACGAACTGTTTGAACGTGAGGTAGCGGTTTATTTCGTCAGCACCGGCACCGCAGCAAATTCGCTGGCACTGGCTGCTGTCAACCGTCCGGGTGGCGTTTCCTTTTGTCATCGCGAAGCGCACATGCTGGAAGATGAATGCGGTGCGCCGGAGTTTTTTACCCATGGCGCACGACTGGCACCGGTGGATGGGGCAAACGGTAAAATTGATCCACACAACCTCAAGGCCGAAATCGAGCGTTTTCCGCCTAATTTTGTTCATGCGGGGCAACCGATGGCAATTTCTATCACCCAAGCTACCGAAATTGGCACGCTTTATCAGTCGGATGAAATTGCCGCCATTGCCAAGATTGCACAAACTTATGGTTTACCCTTGCATTTAGACGGAGCACGTTTTGCGAATGCGTTGGTTGCGTTGGCACTAACGCCCGCAGAAATGACTTGGAAACGGGGTGTGGATATTGTTTCTTTCGGTGCCACCAAAAATGGTTGCTGGTGTGCGGAAGCGTTGATATTTATGAATCCGGAGGTGTCCAAAGACCTGCCGTTTATCCGTAAACGCGCGGCGCAATTACTGTCTAAAAGTCGCTTTATCGCTGCTCAGTTTGATGCTTATTTACATGATGACCTTTGGTTAACGATGGCGCGTTATGCCAACGCCATGGCGGAGCGCTTGCAAAAGGGCATCGTAAACTCTACTCAAGCACGATTAGCTTGGCACGCAGAAGCTAATGAAGTATTTATTATTTTAAATAAAACACACGCGAACCAACTCCAGGAAAAAGGAGCCGTTTTTTATCAGTGGAATCCGCCACGGGCAACACCGGGTCTGTTAAGTGAAAATGAAGTATTGGTGCGTTTGGTAACCAGTTTTGCGACAGAGGCTGATCAAGTGGATCGCTTTCTTGAGTTGTTAAAATGATCATTTATGTTCGCAAAGATTTTTATTCGGGACGGAGACGCTAAATAAATACGCCTCGTTCACGGCACCAAGTATTTAAGTCCTCATCGAGTAACCCATAGCTTTGCTGTAAAGCGGCAAGAC
>CAIMDR010000423.1 GCA_903839795.1 uncultured Methylococcaceae bacterium
GTAGGCCTCGCTCCCACGGTGGGAGCGACGCCTACGTCGCGACTATAGTTCGTTATTAGGTTGGCTGTCTGGTCTCAGCTATGAATTGATGGATTTACCTGCATCATTTTTAAAAATCAATGAATAAAAACTTGAACATCGAGTGATAGACACAGGTAAGGAAAGTGTCGTTATCTAATAAAAACACTTAAAGTTGTTTTTTTTTACTTAAAAACATCCGTTGAAACCCGTCTAATCAGTGTTATTTGTGTTCTATTTTTGAAGCAGTCCTCTGTTGGGTCGTTATTTTTTAATCAGAGTTTACTGAAAATGTTATTAATAAAAGTTGAAATATGACCTATTTCTTCAATGCAAACCGAATGTGACATCAGGTAATCATGCCATTCAATGTTATATTCCAAGCTATTAAGGGTATTAAATACGGCTTTGCCTGATTCTACATCAACCACCGAATCCAGTATGCCGTGAGCCATAAATATCGGAGTGGAATGGTTGGCTATTGAGGGTTCGGTTTTTAAGGTGTCAAGGGTCGGGAAGTAAGTCGAAAGCGCAACAATTCCAGCCAGTTTGTACGGAAAGTTTAGCCCGACATGAAGCGCAATGACGCCGCCCTGAGAAAAGCCGGCCAGTAAAATATGTTCAGACGAGATGCCTTTATCCATTTCCTGCTTAATCAGTTGCTCTAGCAGTGTTGCTGATTGGTAAATGCCCGCTATATCAACTTTACGCTCCAGTGACATTTCCAAAATATCATACCAGGCACGCATTTCCATGCCGCCATTAATGGTGACAGGCTGAATGGGGGCATTGGGAAAAATAAAGTGGATGTTGGCTTCTGCGTTTAAATGCAGTTGTTGGGCAATGCCTTCAAAATCGTGCCCGTCTGCGCCTAAGCCATGCAGCCATATTACCGAATAATGGTGAGTTGATGTAGGCTGAATTTCAATTGTTCCAAGTTTAGAATGCATAGGTGTTTTCCATAAAGTCTATATAGTAATCAAGTGATCGCCCAAAATGCCCCTTACGCTTGGGGGGTATCAGGATTTATAACGCCTCAAAACCGGGCAATACTACATCCACACGCTTACTGAAATTTGACGAGTGTGAATTTATTAAGTTTACATCGGCGACATGCTTTGTATAGTAAAATCTTAAAACTGGGTAGAATAAGCGACTGTCGCTGTTCATATCAAATTCTTGACTATGGTAACTGATATTATTTTAATATGCTTAATGGGTTTTGCTTACGGGTATTGGTTTAATGCCCAAAAAGCCAAAGAAATTGCCCTGGGGACGGCTATAGCCCATTGTTTGACACTGGAAGTACAGATGTTGGATGGCTATGTTGCCTTAAGCGGTATCGGTCTGAAACGGAACAAGTCGGGAAAAATCCAGTTACGGCGATCATTTCTGTTTGAGTTTTCATCAACAGGTAATGAGCGCTATAACGGAACGGTACTCATGCTGGGACGCCAGGTTGAGTCTATTTACATGGATCCTTATCGCATTGAATCAACAAGCCGGTTTGATGGATAACATTATTGGCATTAACACGTTTCAAAATTTATGACACACAGGCGAAAATTTACATTTTAACTTCTTCAATTACTCTTAATGTTCATCTTAAAAGCGATGTTTCTGTTCAAATAGGATAGAATAATTAAGGTAATTAAATATTAACTCATCCAGTGATCAAACTATGCCACATAGACGTTTAAAAAAAAGCGAACCCGTATTTTCAATTACGACACTTCCTGATTTAGGTATTGATATAAAGGATATAGAAGACGATTTCAAGCGTTATTATGGTCATCGGTTGGGTAGGGATGAAAACTGTCGATCGGTGCATTATGTGTATGAAGCGTTATCAATGGTTATTAGAGACCGGTTGACAGAGCGTTGGAAAAAAACCTATATCGCTTGCAAAAAACAGGATTGTAAAAAAGCCTATTATTTGTCGATGGAGTTTTTAATGGGGCGAACACTCAGTAATGCCATGTTAAATCTGGGTGTTGATGATGTCGTTTCACAAGCCATGTATGACTTGGGGCTTGATATTGAAGAGTTAATTGATGCTGAGCCTGATGCGGGTCTGGGTAATGGTGGTTTGGGTCGGTTGGCGGCTTGTTTCATTGATAGTTGCGCAACCTTGCAATTGCCGGTGACCGGTTATGGCTTGCGTTATGAGTATGGCATGTTCTCTCAGACTATTGTTAATGGCGAACAGGTGGAAGAACCTGATCATTGGCTTCGTAATGGTAATGTTTGGGAAATTGAGCGTCTTGAGTACAAGCAGCGTATTAAATTTGGTGGTCACACCGAACGCCACATTGATAAAGAGGGCATTACACGGGTTAGCTGGGTAGATACTCACGATATACTCGCAGTACCTTTTGATACCGCAATTCCCGGTTATCAAAACGGAACGGTAAATACCTTGCGTTTATGGAAAGCCACAGCCACTGAAGAATTTGATTTGCAAGAGTTTAATGCGGGCGATTATGCTGAATCAGTCGCTGCAAAAAATACCGCCGAAAATATAACCATGGTGTTGTATCCAAATGATGCCAATGAAAACGGTAAAGCATTGCGTCTGCAACAACAATATTTGCTGGCATCGGCCAGTTTGCAGGATGTGCTTGAGGTTTGGGTCGGTCGGCATGGTAATGATTTTTCTAACTTTGCTGCCAAGAATTGCTTTCAATTAAACGACACTCATCCCAGTATTGCCGTTGCAGAACTCATGCGCTTGTTGTTGGATAATCATGAACTGTCTTGGGATGACGCCTGGACAATTACCCGTAATACGATGGCCTATACCAATCATACGCTGTTGCCGGAAGCGTTGGAACGTTGGTCGGTTGATCTTTTTAAGCAGTTATTACCGCGCTTGATGGAGATTATTTTTGAGATTAACGCCCGTTTTCTGGCAGAAGTATCAGCGCACTGGCCAGGTGACAAAGCTCGCATAGCACGTATGTCATTGATTGAAGAAGGTGATCAACAACATGTGAGGATGGCTTATTTGGCCATAGTGGGTAGTTACTCGGTCAATGGCGTTGCAGAATTACATTCAAAATTGTTGCAACAGGGCTTGTTTCACGATTTTTATCAATTGTGGCCGGAAAAATTTAATAATAAAACTAATGGGGTTACCCCTCGTCGTTGGTTGGCTGCCTGTAATCCGGAATTGGCTGAGTTAATAACAGAGACCATTGGTGATGGCTGGTTAACGGATTTGTCGTTATTAAAAAAATTGGAAATTTATGTTGATGATAAAGCATTTTGCAAGCGCTGGTATGAAGTTCAGCAAGCTGCAAAGCAAAAACTGATTGATTATAAAAAGCAGGAGTTAGGTGTTGACTTAAATGTTAATGCCTTGTTCGATGTGCAGGTTAAGCGTATTCATGAATACAAGCGCCAATTATTAAACGTACTGCATGTTATTCATCTTTATGACCGTATCAAGCGAGGCGATACGGCAAACTGGACGGATCGTTGTGTATTGATTGGCGGTAAAGCGGCCCCCGGCTATCACATGGCGAAAAAAATCATCAAGTTGATTAATAATGTGTCCCATGTGATAAATCATGATCCTGAGGTCGGCAACAAGTTAAAACTGGTTTTTCTGCCCAATTATCGTGTCTCTGCGATGGAAAAAATTTGCCCGGGCGCAGATCTTTCCGAGCAAATTTCAACGGCTGGTAAAGAAGCGTCAGGCACCGGTAACATGAAGTTTATGATGAATGGCGCGTTGACTATCGGAACGCTGGACGGGGCGAATATTGAAATTCGTGAAGAAGTCGGCGATGACAATTTTTTCCTGTTTGGGTTGACGGAAGATCAGGTCGAAAATTTGCGTGATCATTATAATCCGGCTGCCATTATCAGTCAGGATGAAGATTTGCAACGCGTGATTAATCTGTTGGAGTCCGGACATTTTAACCAGTTTGAGCCCGGTCTTTTTGACGGTGTTATTGACTCAATGAAAAGTCCGCACGACCCGTGGGTGACTATTGCCGATTTCCGTAGTTTTGTTGACGCACAAAAACGGGTGGAAGCAGCTTTTCAAGATAAAGACCGTTGGACAAAAATGAGCATTATTAATTGCGCAAACAGTGGCAAGTTTTCTACCGATAGAACGATTGCCGAATACAATAATGAGTTGTGGAAGCTGACGCCGGTTCATGTTGCTAAATAGCGGCTGATAATGTTTCATATTGTTTTGTTTGAGCCGGAAATACCGGCTAATACGGGTAATATTATTCGTTTGTGTGCAAATGCAGGGACGCAATTGCATTTAATCAAACCGTTGGGTTTTGAACTGGATGATAAAAAATTACGCAGGGCAGGGTTGGATTATCATGAATGGGTAGCGGTTAAAGAACATGCCTCGTTAAGTGCTTTTATTGAAGCGATTAACCCTGAACGAATTTTTGCCCTGACGACCAAAGGCAAGCAAATAGTCAGTGACGTGGTTTTTAGGGCGGGAGATGCTTTTTTATTTGGCCCTGAAACCCGTGGTATTCCTGAAAGTATTTTGGCGGAGTTGGGTGTCGACCGCTGTTTGTATCTGCCTATGCAGCCAGAAAGTCGAAGCCTTAATTTATCTAATACGGTTGCCATTGTCTTATATGAAGCCTGGCGACAATTGTCTTTTGCCGGTGCGTTGATCAAGTCGTTATTCTTGCGTGATTGCTACAAGTGCAATTAAATGTCCACATTGGTTAAAAAATTCACCATAAAGATACAAGGGTACGAAGAAGAAAGCGTCGTGTTCTTCGTGGTGAATAAGCGCTCTGATAAATGGGCTGCCAACTTTTAGACGGAACATTCCGTACCCTTTAGTCACACACTCATTATTCTGATTTCGATTGCAATCATTGTTATCGTATTATCGACATTCAATACTTGGGCTATCAATTTAACATGGGGCAGACCTGACAGGTTTTATAAACCTGTCAGGTCTATCGACGGTATTTTTGTCCTGATTAAAGTGGGTAGCCAAATACTTGTACCCTTTTAGTTGGTAGCCAAAACTTAAAGATCGAGTTTAATGATATTATTTAATTACTACCCTGAAAAAATTATTAAAGGATTCCTCTTCTTACTTCTTTCAAATTAATATTTAATAAACATTTTTCGTAATTATTCAGTCCCCCCTCTTTGAAAAAGAGGGGTTAGGGGAGATTTTTTAAATAAATCCCGCTCAGTCCCCCTTTTCCAAAGGGGGAGGTGAATACTTAACATTTTTCTTGTATAATCGGCTTAAATCGGTAAAGATCAACTTACTTGATAGATGATTTCCTTTAATTTGCAAATAATAAAAGAATCCCGCTTAACTTCCTTATTTAAGGTAATTCGAAGTTATCTCCCTATCCACCCATCCACTTTAAGGGGTTTGAACAATGACTGAAATGGAAGACCGCTGGCTATCCATTAATGAAATATGTGCATACCTTGGTGTCAGTAATGACACGGTTTATAAATGGATTAACGGGCATGAAATGCCTGCCCATCGCTTGGGACGTCTCTGGAAATTTAAAAAGAACCAAGTTGATGCTTGGGTTGAAGCCGGTGGTGCTGCTGATCGTTCAAAGAGGACAAAAAATCTTCATGAAGAATGATAGATACAGCATGTCATTTACGACAGGTACTCTCTTTTACCGTGAATCGGTAAGACTGGCAACGCTGTTTGTTGATCTTAAAGATTGGAAGATAGTAAGAAATACAGTACTTGCTGATAACTTGTTACAAGCGAGAACCCAAAATACGTCGAAACGTGTTTGTCAGGAGATTATTTCACGGCTAAAAACACTCTCTGTTCAAGAGCTTGAGTTATTAAACAAGGGTACATCCCAAGAACAGGCCTATCTTTTATGGCTGGCTATTTGTCGCCGATACACGTTTATCGGTGATTTTGCCGTTGAAATTATTCGGGAACGTTTTATAAGTCTTAAAACCGATTTGAGCAATGAAGACTTTGAAGCCTTTATTCATAAAAAATCAGAATGGCATTCAGAAATTGACGCCATACAGTCGTCAACCAGAAGTAAATTGCGTCAGGTTTTATTTAAAATGTTACGGGAAGCCGAGTTACTAACCGTTAATAACACCATTAATGCTGCCTTGTTGAGCCCACGGCTTGTGCAAGTGATAGCGCACCATCAACGCCAGGATCTTTTATTTTTTCCCGTATTTGAGTCTGATCTGCAAGGATTTACCGCGTGACTTCCAGCGTAACATCTACCAACCTACAAGCCAGTTTTGATCATTTACTGACGGTACTTTCCGGAAAAAGATTCCTGCAAAAAGAAGGCTTGGGTAACGAGGTTCCTTTTTTTATCTGCCCTTATGATGCCACTATTTCGGTTGAAGTCGCTAGAAGCCAAAAGCAACTCGTTAATCGACTTGAACAATCCGGCATTAGAGTGCTGGAAATCAATTTATATGACCTCTCCATTGAAATACTTAAAGAACGAGGTATTTGGGA
>CAIMDR010000424.1 GCA_903839795.1 uncultured Methylococcaceae bacterium
GGTCGTTGAGCGGGCGTGGCTTATGCTGACCGAAAAACACGGTAAGCCGCCCGGCAGCGATAATAATCCCAACGGTTTTGCCGTTATCGGTTTTGGCAAATTGGGCGGTATTGAGCTGGGTTACGGGTCTGATCTGGACATGGTTTTTTTGTATGATTGCCCTGAAGGCAATGCCCTGACCGATGGCGGTAAACCGATTTCCTGTGCCCAATTTTATGGCCGCTTGGGGCTAAAGGTTCGGCATATTCTGGATACCAAACTGTTGTCGGGTATACTCTATGAAGTTGATATGCGGTTACGTCCCAGCGGCGATTCCGGTTTATTGGTCACGCACATTAATGCTTATGAAAATTATTTAAAAAATCAGGCGTGGACATGGGAGCATCAGGCGTTGGTCAGAGGCCGGTTTATTGCAGGTGATGCCCGCTTAAAAGCCCACTATGAAGCCATTCGACGCAGAATATTAAGCTTGCCCAGAGACGTGGCATTATTAAAAACTGAAGTCCGTGAAATGCGCGAAAAGATGCGTGGTGCTTTGGCAACGAAAGAATTAAACAAATTTGACTTAAAACAAAGCAAAGGCGGTATTGCTGATATTGAGTTTATAGTACAATTTGGGGTTTTAGCGCAAGCAGCAAAAAATGAAGCCTTAACCACTTATACGGATAATGTCAGGTTGCTTGAGGGCTTGCAGGAAGGCGGCTTTATGTCCCAAGCTGAAGCAGATAGCCTTAAAGCGGCTTATTGTACTTATCGTGATACCGGTCACAAACTGGTTTTACAAGGGGAGCGAGCCGTAATAAATGAGGCTGAAGTGCTTGAATTGAGCAAACAAGTTGAGCAAATTTGGCATAAATATATGGAATAAACGGTAAACCATGCTTGACCGGTTTCGTAGATAAAAACACTAATAAACACTAATGTTGGAGAATAAATGATGACAATGGACGATAGAGACGGCTTAATTTGGCAGGATGGCACATGGGTTGATTGGCGTGAAGCGAAAATCCATGTATTAACGCATACCTTGCATTATGGCTTGGGCGTGTTTGAAGGCGTAAGAGCTTATCACGCGGAAAAAGGCACCGCGATTTTTAGAATGCAAGACCATACCGATCGCCTGTTCCGTTCCGCGCATATCATGAATATGCCAATGCCGTTTACCAAGGATGAGATCAATCAGGTACATCGTGACGCCGTTGCCAAAAACAATCTGGACAGCGCCTATATTCGTCCTATGTGTTTTTATGGCTCTGAAGGTATGGGACTGCGTGCGGACAATCTTAAAGTTCATGTCATGGTCGCCGCCTGGTCGTGGGGCGCTTATCTGGGCGCTGACAGCATAGAGCATGGCATTCGTATTCGCACATCTTCTTATGTGCGTAATCATCACAATAGCACCATGTGCAAAGCCAAAGCCAACGGTAATTACATCAATTCCATTCTGGCGCTGCAAGAAGCCTTGTCGAATGGTTACGATGAAGCGTTAATGCTGGATCACGAAGGTTTTGCGGCAGAAGGCAGCGCAGAAAACTTGTTTATCGTGCGCAATGGTAAAATTTACACGCCGGAAACCACCTCGGCACTGGAAGGCATTACCCGTGATACCGTCATGACCATTGCCCGCGAACAAGGTTATGATGTGATTGAAAAACGCATTACCCGCGATGAAATTTATGTGGCCGATGAAGCGTTCTTTACCGGTTCTGCTGCTGAAGTGACGCCAATCAGAGAACTGGATAATCGTAAAATAGGCTGCGGTAGTCGCGGCGAGATAACCGAAAAATTGCAGTCACTTTATTTTGATTATGTCCATGGGCGCCGCGACGATCATGCCGAGTGGTTGACTTACGTTAATTAATTATTTTTCCACGAAAAGCACGAAAGCCACGAAAAATACAAAACAAATGAAACCCTTGTATTGCAAAGTCATTTCACGATGCCGGTCGGGGTTTGTAACCCCGACCGAAACGTTTGACGGCTTCAATGGCTTTCAAAACGTGAGTAACGGGGTTGCAAACCCCGTCACGCGTCACTTCATA
>CAIMDR010000425.1 GCA_903839795.1 uncultured Methylococcaceae bacterium
CCTTCGACAAGCTCAGGACAGGCTTGGGGGGTCTTATTCCGGCCTGTGGTTTGTTATCGCCGACTACCCGAAATCACTTATTAAAAACTTGAAGATTAAGTATCAGTTTATAAATCGTCAACCATCAATAGCTTATAAATTTCATAGGCCGGTTCTTCATAAGGATGAGTGACCAGTAGCGTTTGCACAACGTCCTTGATTACGGCATCGGCACAAATTATTTCCACTTTATATTCAACGACTTGTTCCAGTTGATTAATCTGCCCAAGAAAGGGGTGGCTGTTTGTCAACGGCCTGAATTGCCCAAGGCCTTGCACTTGCCAGCAACATTGATCATAAGCGTTATAATGCCCTGCACCTTTTGCAAACAAGGCATTTTTAACCGGTTCAAGATGCGTTTCCGGAACGTAAAAACTCAACTTATACATGGACTGTTACGCTGTTTGATATTGCAAAGACGCCAGTACACAACTTAAAACGCCGTAACTGTACTGTCCATCAAACAGTTCATAAACGGGTTTTAAGGCATTTTGTTGCTCGGTTGGCAGGCTTAAAATAGCGTCTTCAATTCGTTTTATTTCCGGATCAGGTAATTCCACGACATCACGCAATACCAGTAACCCTTGCTCTAACGCTTGCGATAAGTGATTGTAAATCGTCTCGTCTTTATAGCCTCGTTTTTGGGCAATCTGCTGAATGGTAAAACCCAGTTTGAACAAATCTGCTGATTCTGTCACGGTATCCGGCGTCGTGTGCTCGCTAACATAATCGCTGATAACCGCCAAAAACTGATCTGCATAAAGCTTAAGTTTTTGCTCACCCACGCCGGATATTAAAGCCATTTGTTGGCGATTGGTTGGCTTGATTTCAAGCATGGCGGTCAGGGTTGCGTCATTAAAAATAATGTACGGCGGGACATCCTGTGCATCGGCAATTTCTCGACGCTTGGCGCGTAACGCCTCCCATAACTCGCTATTGCTCCCACCCCGGTTCACTGATTTGCTGGCACCCTTTTTACGCAGCCTGCTTTTTTCGGGTTTTATGTCCTTGCGTAACATCAACTGTTGTTCGCCACGCAAAATCGGGCGACAGGCATCGGTGAGTTGCAATACACCAAAATGATCAAAATTAACGGACACCAGACTCCGTGCGACCAACTGCCTAAACACGGATGACCATTGTTGTTCGTCCAGTTCTTTGCCTATGCCAAACGTGGATTGTTTATCGTGGGCAAAACCGATAATCCGTTCGGTTACTTTTCCGCGTAGCACATCAATTAAATAACCCACACCAAAGCGTTGTCCGGTGCGATAGATACAAGATAATGCCTGTTGTGCCACCAAGGTGCCATCCCAGGTTTCTACCGTTTCCAAACAGGTGTCGCAATTATTGCAAGGCTGCTCAAGATGATCGCCAAAATACTGTAATAACGCCTGCCGCCGACAATGCACTTGCTCACATAACGCCAACATCGCATCGAGTTTATGCAATTCCAGACGTTTATGGGCTTCATCGGCGTTAGAATCGGCCAACATTCGCCGCAAGGTAATAACGTCTTGCAAGCCATAAGCCATCCACGCATTAGCAGGCAAACCGTCTCGTCCTGCCCGACCGGTTTCCTGATAATACGCTTCCACACTTTTAGGTAAATCCAAATGCGCCACAAAGCGTACATTGGGCTTATCAATGCCCATGCCAAAAGCAATGGTGGCAACAATCACCAGACTGTCTTCCATTAAAAACCGGTGCTGATGCCGGGAGCGCAAATCGTTGGTCATGCCGGCGTGATAGGCCAAGGCATTAATCCCTTTTGATCTAAGCCATTCGGCGGTTTCGTCCACTTTTTTACGTGATAAACAATAAACAATACCGGCATCACCAGCATGTTCAGCCGTAATAAATTCGATTAATTGTTCGCGGGCATTTTGTTTTTGAACGATCCGGTAACGGATATTGGGACGATCAAAACCACTCAGAAACAACGGCGCGTGTTCCAGATTTAAGCGCAGGATAATTTCTTGCCTGGTTTTCTCGTCAGCGGTTGCGGTCAGGGCAATACGGGGAATAGTCGGAAATTGCTCATGCAACAGCGACAACTGCAAATAATCTGCCCGAAAATCATGCCCCCATTGGGACACGCAATGCGCCTCATCAATGGCAAACAAGGCAATCTGAATACGTTGAAATAGCGCAATAGTCCGACCGGAGGTTAACCTTTCCGGTGCAATGTACAGTAAATCCAGTTCGTTATTAAGTAATTGCCGTTCAATGCTGCGCACCTCATCCAGCGATAACGTGGAATTTAAAAAGGCGGCTTTTACACCCAACTGTAGCAAGGCACTGACCTGATCCTGCATTAAGGCAATCAGCGGAGAAATGACGATACCCACTCCCGGCCTTATTAACGACGGGATTTGATAACACAATGACTTGCCGCCACCGGTCGGCATTAATACCAGTGCATCCTGCCCCGCCAAGAGTTGTTCAATAACATCCTGTTGCTGACCTCTAAAACGATCATAGCCAAAAACAGCTTTGAGTATTTCAATGGGCTTCTTATTCACCACTTCTCCCGCGATAATATTTCTTCAATCAGGTAAACCCTTTATAATAAGTCAATTATACAGGACTGCAGGGAACACACGCCTACTCTATGACCTATTTTACTAATAAGCTTTCAACGCGCCTGGATCAACTTCTGGCAAACGACAATCAACATCTGCTCTGCGGGGGGCTTAAAGGTATTGAAAAAGAAAGTCTGCGTATAGGCCAAGATGGTTTTATCGCCCAAACACCCCACCCCGCTGCCTTGGGTTCGGCACTGACCCATCCAACGATCACCACGGATTATTCCGAAGCGCTGATTGAATTAATTACGCCGCCGTTTGCAGATATAAAAGACAGCCTGGCCTATTTGCGCAACGTCCACCAGTTTGTTTATGACCATTTGGACCATGAAATATTACTGGGTGCCAGTATGCCCTGCGGCATTAATGGTGATGAAAGCATTCCCATTGCTGAATACGGCACGTCTAACATAGGTCACATGAAGCATGTTTATCGGCACGGCTTATGGCATCGTTATGGACGAACCATGCAGGCCATTGCCGGTATTCATTTTAATTATTCGGTGCCCGAAGCCTTGTGGCCGGCTTTACATCAACAAGAAAAAAGCCTGGGTAGTCTGGAACAATTAACCAATGATTCTTACTTTGGTTTAATCAGAAATTTTCAAAGACTGGGTTGGTTAATCCTGTATTTATTCGGCGCATCGCCGGCCATTTGTAAAAACTTCTTCAAAAGTCGTCCGGAGTTGATGGCGCACTTTGAAGAGTTTGACGGTGGCACGCTTTATCATCCCTACGCGACCTCATTACGCATGAGTGATATCGGTTATAAAAGTAAAAACCAGGCTAATCTAAAAATTGATTACAACTCTTTAACGGGCTATGTTGACAGTTTAAGTCAAGCCATTGAAACGCCCTACCCTGACTATGAACAATTTGGTATTGCCGTGAATGGCGAATACCGCCAACTTAACAGTAATATTCTACAAATTGAAAACGAGTTTTACAGCACGATTCGACCCAAGCAAATTATCCACTCTGGCGAAAAACCCACACTAGCCCTTAAAAAGCGGGGCGTTCGCTATGTCGAAATGCGCTCTCTTGATTTGGATTTATTCGATCCCCTTGGCATAGATGAGGCTAAAGCCCGTTTTATTGAAGCGCTGTTATTAACTTGTTTGTTAAAAGATAGCCCGAAGGTTTCAGATGCTGACCACCAGGTCAACAATGCCAACCAGTTGGCGGTTGCCAATTTTGGCAGAAAACCGGGACTGCAACTGGATCAAGGCGATCAAAAGATTTTATTGCAGGATTGGGCCACCGAAATTCTTGAATCCATGCAGCCTGTTTGTGCCATTCTGGATAAAGAGGATGCCGACAAACCTTATAGCTCGGCGTTGGCGCAACAACAGCTGCTGGTCCAAAATCCGGACTTGACGGCATCCGCAAGAATACTGGAAAGCATGGCCGAAACGCATCAACCTTTCAGCCGTTTTGCCTTAAATAAATCGGCTGAACATGCCCGGTATTTTAGCGGCTCCAAGCTGGATGAAATCCATACCCAAGAATTTACCGAACTAGCTAAAACCTCACTTGCCCAACAACAAGCCCTTGAAAGCCAAGAGCAAATCCCTTTTGATAAGTTCTTGGAACAGTATTTTTCACAAAAATAAAACACATCCTCATGACAGCCTTAGATATTGAGTTATTACAAGCCGATTTAACCCATAAAAATCCACGCACCATCCTTAAAAAAGCGTTGGAGTTATTTGACAATATAGCGATTTCTTTCAGTGGCGCAGAAGATGTGGTGTTGATTGATATGGCAGTTAATATCAGAAAAGACATCCGTATTTTCTCTTTGGACACCGGTCGCTTGCACCCTGAAACCTACCGCTTTATAGAAAAAGTCAGAAAACATTATCAG
>CAIMDR010000426.1 GCA_903839795.1 uncultured Methylococcaceae bacterium
GTAATTATTCAGTCCCCCTCTTTAACAAAGAGGGGTTAGGGGAGATTTTATTAGATAAATCCCCCTCAATCCCCCTTTTTCAAAGGGGGAGGTGAATACTTACAGGCCACTACTGCGCACCTTGCAGCACCCGCAAAATCTGAACAATTTCGCTCTTGATGCGGTAGACGATAATGAACGGGGTGCGGTTAACCACCAGCTCCCGCGTCCCTTTTACCCGCCCTGGACGGCCTAATTTCGGATAATCAGCCAGCCGGTCGGTTTGCCGTTCCATTTCGTCGAGCTGGCTCAACGCCGCAGTAAGGCTGTCCTCGGCAATAGTGTTAATGGCATTTTCTCTGTCACTTCCAGCCTTAACTGTCCACTGTACCTGCATTATTCGGTTTTCCCGATGTGAGCCAAGAGACCTTCGCGTTGCCGCTGCATGAAGGCCTTAGCTTCATCCTGGGCTATCCAGACCATCGCTGGATCGTCGGCCTCTTGCAACCCTTGTTCTACTTGCGCCCTGAACCACTTGTCATGTTCCACTGCTTCATGAGCCTGGCGCATGGCTTCGGCTCGATCTGGCCGCGAATAGGTCTGAACGGTGGCCGGATCAAACTGTGCCGTGTCCACGTCAAATTGACTAATACCGATCTCCTTAAGATAGACAACTAAAGTTTCAAGCTTTTTAAAGGTCCGAATTTTCTTGCTTCTAGTAGTGGCCAAGGCTCGCTCCAGCAGCCCGTACTTGATCAGAATGACCCAGCCCCCAACCTGGCCGATGACATGGACCCCCCTGACGGCACCGGCTTCGACTAGCTTGGATAAAGTGTTGTGGTCGATGGTTTCAGTGCTCATACAAATGCCTGCGATATTGCGGGTTAATCAATAATTTCTATTATAAGCAGTCTATTAATGATTGCAAGACAGAGATTCATAGCACTGACTATGCTGTAGGACAGCTTTCAGGTTTATTGCTGTCGTTGATTAATCGTAACCGTCGGGTCGCTTATGGCCAGTCAGTGCCAACTAAAAACCAACACATTCTCTGAGTGGCTTGGGTTTGGGGAGATTTTTAAAATAAATCCACAACTGCCCTTTTTTCAAAGGGGGTGGTTTATACTGACCATTGCAAGTGCTTCAATGACCGTATTTTCCATCTTGAATACCGCGTTAAAACCGCACATATTAAATACCGACTGGACGTTTCCTTTGACATTCGCCAAACAGGCCCGCCCCCCTTTCGCATTCAGTAATTTAGCCATCACCAAGAGTCCACGCAAGCCGGCACTGCTGATGTAGTCAAGTTGATCAAAATCGACCACCATGTAAATATGGCCGTTATCAATCAATTCCCGAATTGTTTTTTCGTACTCCGGCGCAGTAACCGCATCCAGTCTGCCGCTAACCGTTATAACGATGGCATTATTTTCTATTCTGGTTTGCAAATCCATGGATGGCATTCCTCACGGGCTGTTATTTTTTAATCAGCAATTGTAATCTATTTTTACCGTTGAACCACTGGTAGTCGATATTTTCTGTCAAATTTTTTATGATCGTCAAACCCAAATCATAGTCGGATAAGTTGTCGCTATCAAACGGGTTTGCGGCTTCTCCCGTACTTTCACAGACCACTTCCAGGCGTTCGCTCTTTTCCGAATAGGTAATAGTCAAATCAAGCACTATGGCGGGTAAATACGGGGTATAAACTTGCAGTAATTCTTCAACCAGCAACAATAAATTATCTCTGATTTTCTTTGGGAGACTCTGTTTTTTACAAAACGTCTCGATTTCCGCATTCATGGCATGAAGATCATAATCAGGCGTACTGATGCGACAAGTATAACTGCGAATCCTTTGGATAAACGCACGCGTTTTTTCTTTTTGCGGGTTATCAAAAATCTGTTCAGGCGTACCTTCTTCGTAAATAATCCCTTCGTCCATATACAATACCCGGTTTGATACGTCACGGGCAAAGTCCATTTCACGGGTAACAATTGCCATCGTCATACCGGCTTTGGCAAGGCAACGTATGACAGATAGCACCTCACTGACTCTGGTTGGCTCCAGTGCTGAAGTGGGCTCGTCAAGCAGGATAATCTGTGGCTCCATCGCCAGGCAGCGAGCAATAGCCACGCGTTGTTGTTGGCTGCCGAAAAGCTCGTCCGGAAAACTGTTGGCCTTCTCGACCAGCCCTACCAGTCTCAAAAGTTCCATGGCCTTTAGCTGTGCCGCCTCTCTGCTTATCCCCTTAAGTTTGATGGGGCCGATAGTCAGGTTTTCGAGTACGGACAGGTGCGAAAAAAGATTAAATGATTGAAACACCATGCTCATTTTCTGGCGTAGTTGAGCTATAGTTTTTCAGATAAATAATTTCCAAGCCGTTTGGCTAGATGAATTA
>CAIMDR010000427.1 GCA_903839795.1 uncultured Methylococcaceae bacterium
CGATGGCAATGGATACCGTGCGTTCTTTACGCCAAACCGGCAAGCTCTGTTGCGAAAAAGTTCTACGCAAACCTTTTTTGCGCACCTCACCCAATAATTGCCCAATCGCGGCGCTTAACCGGTTATGTCGACGCAACTCTTCCCGCAGCGGCATCAAGGTGTTGGTGCATTGTTTCAAAGCCAGAAGTCCGGCTTGCCGTAACTCCTTAACCCGAAAGCCTATTTGTCGCAACAATCGCTGATGACTGTATAAACCGCCTTGAACCAGTAATTGCTGAGCCAGCGCTTCCAAAACTTTTTCAGCCTCTTCCAGCAACGGATAAAAACTCCCGCCCGCGCCGGTATCCATCAGCTCTGTCATCGGTTGTACATAACGGTCATACGCTTCCAGCACTTCACGATAACGCTTGGCCAACGGCATCTTCTCGTCAGCGGCTTTGGCGCGTTCAGCAATGTCCTGAATGGCATGGGTATCTTGATCAAGTTGTTGTAAAATTTGCCGAAGTTGATTATCAATCCGCACGGCGCCTCGTTGCAACGCCGCCATATCCCGATCCTGCACTGCCTGCTGCAATTGCTCCAGCCCGGTTTTAATATCCACAATCCGGGCTTTTAAAATATCCGACAGCCCCAATTCATGCTCATGTAACAAACTACCGACAAATTGACGGACATTTTCGTTAAGCTGCAAGGTGTTGCTATGCGACATTTCAACCAACAATTCAGCGTTAACCAACTGTTGCAAACGCTCAACATGCTGTTCAGCTGATTCATGAACATAGACTTTAGCCATTAACGCCAAGATGTCGTTACGCTCATAAGCAATTTGATCGCGACCCAATAACACGATGCGCTCTATTGCGTCCCAGTGTTTCTCAAGTGCTCGAATCAGACTGCGGGGGTTAATCATGTGGATACAAAATTATCATGGGTTATAACGGAAGTTGATTAAAATAAACATAATATTCAACCCCTCTCTTTGAAAAAAGAGGGTTAGTGCAATGCTGTTAAGTTAAGCATACAACAGGAGTAAAACAGCTTTAGCTATTTTTACAGGCAATAGCTGAAGCGATTGCACTCCAGTTTTTTAAACGACTTGCACTTAACTTAAAGACATTGGGGGTTAGTGGATATGGTAAGTATTCAGTCCCCCTCTTTATAAAAGAGGGGTTAGGGGAGATTTTATTAGATAAATCCCCCTCATTCCCCCTTTTTCAAAGGGGGAGGTGAATACATACTGGATATGTTTAAAATAAATACCCCCTCAATACAGAAAACAATAACACGACTACCAGTTTTAAACGGGACATTCCGTACCCTTTAGTTACACACAAATTATCCTGATTTTGATTGCAATCATATTGCCGACATTCATTACTTGTACACGTCTTAAGTGTGTAGCCAAAAACACTATTACATCACCAATAAGCCCATATATTAACCTCGACAAGTATATGTCATATTTTTGACATATCAAAACGCCAAACCGGTTACGCGACACGTTGTTAACGTTTATATAAACCCTGTTGTTGCCATCGGTGGTGTCAATGACTCCTGTAGGAGCCGGTTATGTCCGCATATAACGAAACCTTCGCGGGCATGACCCGCTCCTACAAAACGGTGTCCGAAGTGACGGAACCCAATGGGAGTTGAATAGTAATTATGTTAATAAGAGAATAAAATCCTATGGCAGTAATGCCTATCCGGGAATAAAAGATGACGACATTAATTATAATTGCAGTAGGCTGCTGGAGTTTACAGCCTTTGTTGATGCTTTAAGTTTGTTGTTGGGTGAGAATTAAATCATCAGGAAGCGATATTATTTTCCGGGTCAATACCTCATTAATGGCACAAATCATTAATTGACCGGTTTTAGCGCCGGCATCAATATGACCCAGGCTGCGCTCCTGCAAAAAAGACGCGCGGCCTTTGGTGGCCAGCATATCGCGGGTCGACTCCATTCCGGCAATGGCAACACGCGAGACATTGGCCAATACGTCTGGTAAGGCAACTGAATTGGCGGCGGCTGTTTTCAAGTATTCCGCCACTGGAATATAAACATCCAGCATGGTTTTTTCTCCGGCAACCGCTTTGCCCCGTTGTTTAACGGCTTCTACACCTTGAGTAAAAACATCGGCAAAGCTTTGTTGGTTTAAAGGTTGCTCTCGCGCTGCTTTGCTTAACGCCATAAATAAAGTGCCATACAAAGAACCTGACGCACCCCCTACCGCGGTCATTAAGGTCATGCCGATTTTTTGCCAGGCACCGGCCCAATCCAGTTGGCTTAAGTCGTCGCGTTGCGCCATTAGTGCTTGAATGCCGCGTTGTAAATTAATCACATGATCGCCGTCACCAATCGCTTGATCCAATGCCGTTATTTCTTTGGCATTTTTTTCGATTACAGCGGCTATAGCTTCGATGATAGGGGGTAACAAAGCTGGCGTAAGTGTCATGATGACCTCTGAGGCTATTTTGAAAATGGCAGAATAACGCGCATTTTGTACGACTGTCCATAACTATCGTATAACGACGAGAACTGGGCTTGGGAGTCAGCGCAACTCGTGGAGGTCAGGCTCTGCGTGACTGTCAGGCAAAGCCTGACCTCGTGCGCCCACAAGGGCAACTTATCAACAGGGTGAAAGTCCCTGTCGGCGAATGCCATAACGTCGTAGCTGAAAGTAACTGCGTCATTGTGAAATGAGGTGGAGAGCAACTGGAAGCGAAAAGGTAGTCCGTAGGATACGAATCCGATTCGGCAGGGCAAGGCGGCGAGTCTGCGAGGACATGACGAAGCCTGAAAATCATTAGTTACCTAAATCCTGCAAGCCCTAAAAAACAGACGGCAATCCCTGCTTTTTTTATACTCAATTTTTTTAAAACC
>CAIMDR010000428.1 GCA_903839795.1 uncultured Methylococcaceae bacterium
TAACCAGTGAAATGCGTTGCATAATGACGTTGAATATTTGCAGTTAAAGGGGTGTTAGTTAATAAGGTATCAGCGAAATATTGGCAATACCCAGGTATCTGCAAGCTGCCTTTAGAGCCAAAACCTTTAAAAACAGCCAACTGTGGATGTTGTGGATGGTGGCCGATAAAGGGCTGTTTATCCAAGGTGCAAGGCCGAATATTGGCTTGATGATTCAGTACAGTGGCTTGCGCCAAATCAGCTGAAACGGATTTGAGCGTTTTTAATAAATCTTCTTTACCGCGTTCGGTAGGCAAGGTGTTCAGGTTTTCCCGGTCAAATGTTGCACCGACACGGATATGGCGGTTATTTAAAGGGATTAACCAGTCGCCAAAATTCAGGATTTTATCCGGTAATTGACTTTGATGTTCCAGTGTTAAAATCTCCCCTTTTACCAATTGAAAAGGCAGCCAGGAAAACCAGGGATTATACGTGGCATGATGGCCTTCGCAGAAAATAATCTGCTTCGGGGCAATAGCCTGCCAGCGCAAAGACGGTTGCAACTGAATATCTTGATAATCAATATCGGCCTGTCGGTAAATGCCTTTGGCGATAAAGAAGGCTTTTAAACACGTTAACAACGGCCGGGTTAATAAATAGCCTGTTTGTTTTTGTTCCAAAAAGCCAAAGGGCGCGATAAGATTTTTTATGGCCTGATCTGGCGATGTTATTGCCCCCAAATAGTCGTGATAATCCGCGTCATTAAGTCGTTTAAGGCCATGCGTTAATTCTTTATCACTGCGAAAAATCCGCAGCATGGATTTTTCTATATAAAAAGTTTGCTGAAAAATAGCGGCCAATTGCGAGTAATACTGTTTTGCCGTGGGCAGTAAATTGTCGACCTCCACAGATTTTACAAAACGCATACCGGTGACCGGGTTGATTAAGCCAGCCGCGACCTGTGACGCGTTTTCCCTGCCATTATCAACGATAACAACTTGGCAACCCCGTTGTATCAGTTCCCAAGCCAACAAACTTCCCGCCAGTCCCTGACCGATAATTAAGTAATCGATAGTCATTAAGTGATTTCCTTATGATACAAATTGATTCACCACGAAGACACGAAGGACACGAAGAAAAACATAAGCTTTTGTTTTCTTATCCCTTCAGCTATGAAGCGTGACGGGATTTGTAAATCAGACTGGCATAAACTTTTCTTATCCGTGTCAATCAGTTAAATCCGTGTCATCCGTGTCATCCGTGTTCTATTTTTTAACGTGAAGCGTGACGTAGATTGTAAATCAGACTGGCATAAACTTTTCTTATCCGTGTCAATCAGTTAAATCCGTGCCATCCGTGTTCTATTTTTTAACCGACTGAGTAGTTACCACTTTTTACTAGCAGCAGCGCTTAATGCCGTTCCATTTTTCATCTTGCCATTGCCTGAAAAAATCGGCTTTGCTCAAGGGCGGATGACAGTCATGACCGACATCGACGTGATGATGCCGAGCGTAATATTTTAGATATTGCTCGTAAGCATCATCACCCGAAAGGCGACGCACCATCTGCCAGAAGACTTTGAGCCTGCCTGACATTAATCCCTCACCCAATCTTCAACCAGGCGACTGGGACTATGCGCTACTTCTGTTAAGGGCAATACCGACTTTCCTGACAGATAACGGGCACAAACACGTAACATATCAAAAACAATTAACCACAATAAGCTGACAAAAAACAGCGTCAGCCACGCATCCAGATGTAAATTAAATATCAATTGCGGGGCAATGGCCGCTTTGGCGGGCGGCAAAACACCCGCTGCCAGTTTGTCCGTCAAATCGTTGGCCGCTGAAAAGAAACCGATGCGAATATCATCGCTGGCAATTTTCTGCCAGGCTGCCGTTGTCGTAATTATAATCAGCCAAACCAAAGGTAACCCGGTTACCCAAGCCTGTTTTAGTTTGCCGGATTTAATCAAAATTCCCGTCGCCACACACAGTGCAATAGCCGCCAACATTTGATTGGCAATACCGAACAACGGCCATAAAATATTGACGCCGCCGTTGGGGTCTATCACACCAATGTACAGAAAATAACCCCAACCCGACACGACCAAAGCACTGGTAAAAACAACAGACGGTAGCCACGAAGTTTCGCCCATTTTGGGCCACATATTACCGAGCATATCCTGCAACATAAACCGGCCTACACGCGTTCCGGCATCCAGCGTAGTGAGAATAAAAATAGCCTCAAACATAATGGCAAAGTGATACCACAAAGCCAGCAAACCTTCCCCAAAAGCGCTGCCAAAAATACTCGCCATACCAACCGCCAGTGAAGGTGCACCACCGGTCCGTGCAAACAGCGTAGCTTCACCCATTTGGTGCGCCAGATTTTGCATTTGCGTTACCGTCACCGGATAACCCCAGGACGAAATTTTGGCGACGGCATCAGCGGTATCGGCACCGACAACGCCCACAGAACTGTTAATGGCAAAAAACACCCCCGGATCCAGTACGGTAGCGGCTATCATCGCCATGATGGCAACAAACGATTCCAACAACATACCGCCATAACCAATCATGCAGATGTCACGCTCATTACTGAGTAGTTTGGGGGTCGTACCCGATGCAATCAGCGCGTGAAAACCGGAAATGGCTCCGCAAGCAATGGTAATAAAGACAAACGGGAATAATTTGCCGCCAAAAATGGGGCCTGTACCATCAATAAATTGGGTGATTGCAGGCATTTTTACCACCGGTTGCAACAGGATAATAGCCACCGCCAACAAAGTAATGGTTCCCAACTTCATGTAAGTCGATAAATAATCTCGCGGTGCCAACAATAACCAAACCGGCAAAATAGCGGCGGCAAAACCATAAGCCATAATCCACCAGGCAAGCGTCAGGCCTTCGTGATCAAAAAGCAAACGCAGGGTTTCATGTTCATCAATAAAACGACCGCCCGCCACCGATAACAATAATAAAACAACACCCAAGGCCGAAGCCTCCAACACTTGTCCAGGTCGAAAATAGCGCATGTAAACACCCACAAACATCGCAATCGGAATGGTCGCCGATACCGTAAAAGTTGCCCACGGACTGTGCTTCATGGCGTTAACCACGACCAATCCCAATACGGCAATCAGGATAATCATAATGGCAAGCGTAGCTATTAAAGCCGCCGTTCCTCCCAGTGGCCCCAATTCATCACGCGCCATCTGTCCCAAACTTTTGGCATTGCGTCGGGTAGATAAAAATAACGTCACCATGTCCTGCACACATCCACCCAAGACCGCACCAAACAATATCCACAACGTACCCGGCAAATAACCAAACTGAGCTGCCAGTGTTGGCCCTACCAAAGGCCCCGGCCCTGCGATGGCGGCGAAATGATGACCAAACACAATCCATTTATTGGTGGGAACAAAATCGCGACCGTTATCCAACCGCTCTGCCGGCGTTGCGCGTGTTTCATCAACGCTTAAAACCGTAGCGGCAATCCACGTTGCGTAAAAACGATAGCCGATTGCGTAAATACAAAGCGCAGCGGCTATAAACCAAAGTGCATTAATATTTTCGCCGCGATTAAGGGCAATACCCCCAACGGCTGATGCACCCAACAGGGCAATGAGTAGCCAGATGGCATTTTTAAGTAACTGATTCATGGTTTAACTTTTATTTTTTTATACAAGATTGCGGTAATTATCCTTAAAATTAGCCGCTTTACCACAGGATAATTGTCAAAGGCACTATTTGTGCTTTAAAAAACGGATTTTTTGGAGTGAAAAATGTTGAGCAACCGAGTTAAAACGCTAATGATACCTGATACTGTCTTTTGTGAATCAACATTGAGTACATTGTTATAAGGAACGGTTTGTCAAGAAGCGGTATAATTGCCGCATTTGATAATAACACGGCAATACCATGAAACTACTGATACGCAATCTAGCCCGTACTACCACAGAAGCAGATCTTCAGGCTTTATTTGAAGCGCACGGCACAGTGCAGTCCTGTGACCTGGTCATCGATAAAGAGACAGGAACCTCCAAGGGTTTTGGTTTTATCGAAATGCCCAAAATGGGAGAAGCCAAGATAGCGATAAATACCCTTAACGGCAAAAATGTAGCCGGTAACAAAATCCGTGTTAAAAAAGCCGAGTAAGCTCTTAAAAAATCATCACCCTGAAGACACGAAGAAAAATTTCGTGTCTTCAGGGTAAATAAAAAATAAGGACGGCTCATCCGCCACTCAATAACGAGCACCTAAGCGATTGAAAGCTAATTATTTATACCCATCTTAAAGTGTGTTGGTTATTATAACAGACACTTGGTACGATCAATTACGAAAGGTAAGCCCCCGATCCTTGGCAGACATTCATCCCAGATATCCACATGACAGCTCACTGAAAGAAAGCGACTAGTCAGTTTTAGTTAAAGGCGCACTACTAACCAAGCATCAAAATGGAACGATTGGCAATCCTTAGGTATTTTTAACCCATTTAAAATTATCAGCATACTTTGCAATACTAAAGCCGCTTATATTTTAAGTTAGTTCATATAGGTAGTTATACGAATTGTTTTTTTTAGTTTGTAGTCTTATACTCTGGTCGTAGTGCAGCCTTAATGATCACAAGCCGTTTTTTCAATTGATTGTTTTTGGGAATCTGCTACCACACAACCATCGTTCGCTCATTTTGCTAATAATTGTTTCTGACTTATTTTTCTCTGTAAATAGTTATACTGCAAGCGGTTACGGATTTTTAATAATTAAAAAATCCCAATGTAGATTGGCTTAGCGATAGCGTAACCCACTATATACAAACTACATTGATTTTCCGTATTCGTAACCCCTTAAAGGATACCAATCTATTTAAGCCCACTAAAAAAAGAGCTAACTGTGAGACGCATCGCAATGATACCGAAAATTTGCGTGCCGTAGTGACTCTGCGTCCCATGCACAGTAAGTTAAGGCTTAAATTGCTTTTTTAAAACCGACACGGATGCTTATTTATGAAAAATAAAATTTTAAAAAACTTAACAATCGCAATACCCCTTTCTATTTTCACAGTCTATGCCGTTTCTAACAACAATAATGCCCCACCGCCTTTAGCAGGTGTCGACAAGTACGAATACCAGGTAGGCGATAAAGGACCTGGCGGAGGCTTTATATTTTTTGTTGACTATTATAATCAGTATCCGGATTTCACGTATCTGGAAGCGGCGCCAACAGACGCCAAAAATGGTCTTGGTGTTCCTTGGTGCAGTAATACAACGACATCAATTCCTGAAATAGCGAGGTGGGACGCTAATGCGATCGGTCGAGGACGCTTCAACACAAATGCCATGCTTGCTGGATGCAGCTCTGGTGCGGCAGTAGTTGCCAACAACTACACCACACTCACTACTGCCTCAGGTGACTGGTTTTTACCGTCAGAGGGTGAGTTAATGCTAATGTACACAAACTTGCGGCAGGCTGGTGTAGGTGGTTTTGCTAGTGTCATCTACTGGAGCTCTACCGAGTTCAATAGTACCAGAGCCTGGAACCAGTACTTAAACCTTGGCGGACAGAACGTCAGCAATAAGGACGAAACGCTTCCAGTGCGAGCGATTCGAGCTTTTTAACTATTTAAACCTTTTCTTTTCCGCAGCAGGCGGGTGATTTTTTAGCCATGGCGCTTTGCTACAACTTACCAGAGCGGCTATATCAAAATAGGTATCCTCAAGTTTCGGCGCAGCACATACAACAGCGATATCTGGATAATGGTAACTGTGTGTTTCACTGGCTTGACGCGCATATCTGTTAAAGTTAAGCTTATCGTAGCGTTTAGCATCAGTGTGAACACTGTTTCTTACCTGATTCCGTACTACTTAGTGACGTTGGATTATAAAAAATACAATGCCAATTTACAGCACCTAAGAACCGCTATTTCACCGAAAAATATTTCGTATTGTTGATAAATCCCAAACTTATTATCGCTCAGGATCACCGGCATACTTGCAAGGTAGATACTCGGCTCGCCACAAGTTTTTTTCTATATAGTTTTGAAGATCAACATTTTTCAAGTCGTTACGAGTAGCGGAACCATCTTCGAGTGCTTTAGACAAAACGCGTGTAGCCACATAAGTGCTAATCTTTTTTAAATCCTTAATCGGTGGATAAAAATAACCATCGTTACAGTTTTCTATTATATAGTCGGCTAAAGCATAAGCAGATTCAAGAATCATCCCGTCACTAATTTGCTTACATTCGCCAATAACAGCGTAACCGATCAGAGCCCTAGATTAAACGGCAGCCAATTCGGGTATCTGCGGTAA
>CAIMDR010000429.1 GCA_903839795.1 uncultured Methylococcaceae bacterium
GACGCCTACGTCGCGACTATAGTTCGTCATAAGGTTAGCCTGTATGGTCTCAGCTATGATTTGATAGACTTACCTGCATCATTTTTTAAAATCACTGAATAAAAACTTGAAGCTCTACTGCAATCGCTTCCAACAGTTTACCCAGCACTTTGTCGCTTTCGGTATTAACCGTTATGACGTACGCTTGTTCTTCAGTTGACAAGGCTTGCGCTGATTGCAATTGCTGTTTCAACACCGCAACTGTCGCTTCTGAGGCATCGTTTTTCCGCAGCGTCAGCCGTCTCTTTAATTCGTCATCAGATGCCTGAAAGTCAATAATGATAAATTTGACGCCGCTGTCGATTGCAAGCTTTTTAAACAGCTCACGCTGTTCGATTTTAAGAAAAGTCGCATCAACAATGACAGAAAAACCGGCTTCAATAACCTGTTTTGCACAGTCCGCCAGATGACGATATGTTTTCTGACTCGCTGCCTGCGTGTATAGTCCGTCATCAATTCCACTTCCTGTATCTGCTTGAGCCTGATAACCGAATAGTCGCTTGCGTTCTATATCTGAACGTATCTGCAAGGCAGCCATTTTTTCGGCAAGTTGATCTGAATAAGTCGACTTTCCGGAACCCGAGTAACCGTGGGTAATGATTAATGCAATAGGGTTTTTTTGAGTGAAACGCTCGGCCAGATTGGCAAACCCGGTATATTTCGAGCTGGCCTGATTAAAGTCTGCCTCATTTTGTTGCTGTGCTTTACGCAACAACGAAACTTTGGCACACACCAGCGCACGATAAACCAGATAGTATCGCAATAAAGCAAGTCCCTGATAATCACCTGCGTGTTGCAGATAATGATTGAGCAAACGAAAAGCGTAGTGCTCATAACCCACGTTGATGAGGTCAATCACCAAAAAAGCCACTTCACTCATGACATCAATCCAACGTAGCTGTGGATTAAACTCGATACAATCAAACAGTGTCACTTGGCCGTTGATAAGCGTCATATTACTTAAATGCAAATCACCGTGGCATTCCCGTATAAAGCCCTGCTCTCTACGGTGCTGCATTAAGGCAGCCTTGCCGTTCCATTCCTTATTGCCCCAAGTCTCAAGTGCTTGAAGTTGCTGTTTTTGTTGATCATCGACCAGCAAGGGTCTGATATGATCAAAATTCTCGTCAAACCAATGCTTGATACCTTCGCTGTGTCCATAAGGAGAAGTTGCCTCCGCTTTTTCAATAACGTCATGAAAATCAGCAACAATATCCGTAATTTGATCAATTTCATCGACATTCAACTGCCCGTACAGGGCAAGTTCACTTAAGGTTAATGCTGAAGGAAACTGAAGCATTTTAACGGCATATTCGATAGCCTCCCCTGCCCCACCCATTTCGGGCTGCTCAGGATGACCGGTTATCGGTATCACATCAAGATACAAATCCGGTGCCAAACGTCGGTTAAGTCTTATTTCTTCATGACAAAAAAACCTGCGTTTCTCCAACGTAGAAAAATCCAGAAAACCAAAATTAACCGGCTTTTTAATTTTGTAGGCGTAGGGTCCAGTCAGTAATACCCAAGAAATATGCGTCTCAATAATACTAAAAGCCGTTACTTTATGCGGATATGCACCGGCTTCAGATAATGCCTTAATTAAAACCCGGCCTGAATCCAGTGCGGTTTGATTGCTATCCATATAGTCCTTCAGTTGTAAACTTCCATCACATAAAGATTTAGTTCACACGGATAACATCCCTTAAAGGGATGGTATCCGTTAGCATCGAAATTATTTATCTGAAAATC
>CAIMDR010000430.1 GCA_903839795.1 uncultured Methylococcaceae bacterium
ACCCGCCTTGCTAAATTATTTAAAATCCGCACCGGCATTGGCTATTATCAAAAAATACGGTTACGATTTACCCCAATAAGGTAAGAACAGCCGCCACGAAGATTTAATGATTGTTATCGCTGACCCGAAACGTTTCAAGTCTCGTAGGCCGGAATAAGGCTTTTCGAGCGTAAGCGAGTTGAGCGTTTCCGGCATTCCGCACGAGTGCCGGAAACGCCACCACGCGCTACGCCCTTCGATACGCTCAGGACAGACTTGGGTGGTCTTATTCCGGCCTACGCCTATTGCTTGTTATCGTTGATTACCCGAAATAGACAATTAAAAGCCTGAGTGTAACCTACTGAGTATCAATTTAAATCAACAATCCGCTTATGCTAACTTCTGCCGATCTTGATACGCTTTTTTTAACCTTTAAAGTCGCCAGCTTAGCGACTTTTTTAATGCTGTTGCTTGGTACTCCGCTGGCTTGGTGGCTGGCGCGGACGCATTCCGGCTGGAAAGGCTTAATCAATGCCGTCGTGTCGTTGCCTCTGGTGCTGCCGCCAACGGTATTGGGTTTTTATTTGTTAGTATTGATGGGGCCTGTCGGTTCTATCGGTCAATTGACCACTTGGTTGGGTTTGGGTACGTTGCCGTTTACCTTTGCCGGTTTGGTGGTGGCCTCGGTATTGTATTCCATGCCGTTTGTTGTGCAACCTTTGCAGGCGGCGTTTACCAACATCGGTGAGCAGCCGTTGGAAGCAGCGGCAACCTTGCGAGCCAGTCCTTTGGATACGTTTTTTAGCGTGATTGTACCGCTGGCAAAACCCGGATTCTTGACCGCCACTATTTTAGGCTTTACCCATACCGTCGGCGAATTTGGGGTAGTGCTGATGATTGGCGGCAATATTCCCAACAAAACCCGCGTGGTATCGGTGCAAATTTACAACCATGTTGAAGCACTGGAATACAACGAAGCCCATTGGCTGGCAGGTTGCTTGCTGGCGTTCTCGTTTGTCGTACTACTGGCGCTCTATACCGTATTAAAAACCCAACCTGTTACTCATCCGCTGAAATGACGCAACCGATCACTGCCCGCTTCCAACTTAACTACGGCGACTTTATATTAGACGTCGACTTACAACTTCCCGGCACAGGGATTAGCGTGTTGTTTGGCCATTCCGGTTCAGGTAAAACCACACTGTTACGCTGCATTGCCGGTCTGCAACACGCGCAGCAAGGCTTTCTGCAAATCAATGGTAAAGTCTGGCAAGACAGTGAGAAAAACTTGTTTTTGCCTACTCATAAACGGGACTTAGGTTATGTATTTCAGGAAGCCAATTTGTTTCCTCATTTGACGGTAGCAGGAAACTTACAATTTGGTTTGAAGCGAATAGCAAAAAAACCGGCTGCTATCGATCTTCAGCACATTCTGGAATTGCTGGGTATCGAGCATTTACTCAAGCGCATGCCGGATAGATTGTCGGGTGGAGAACGGCAGCGAGTTGCCATCGCCCGTGCGCTGGCACTTAATCCTGAAATATTGCTGATGGACGAGCCTCTGGCATCGCTGGATTTTAAGCGCAAACAGGAAATCCTGCCGTTTTTAAGTCGACTGCATCAAACGCTAAATATTCCGGTTTTGTATGTTACCCACTCTCAACAAGAGGTTGCCCAACTGGCGGACACGCTGGTGATTCTTGAGGGCGGCAAAGCACTGGCATCAGGGCCTTTGTCGGAAACGCTGAGTCGACTCGACGTACCGCTCGCGCAAGAGCGGGACACCTCCGCAGTGTGGCCGGTCACCCTTATCGAACATGAAACCGACTACCAGCTCACCCGTGTTGCTTTTGACGGCGGCACACTGAGTCTGCCCATGATTGATGCGGCGCTTGGCACCTCGTTACGGGTGCAGATTTACGCCCGCGATGTCAGTATTGCCCTTGAGGCACCCATCGCCACCAGTATTCTTAATGTACTGCCGGCCACCATCACAGGTCTGACTGATGATCGGGGAGGGCAGAGTGTAGTGCGTTTACAGGTAGGTACTCAGGTGCTGCTGGCGCACATCACACGCAAATCGGCACTGTTGCTTAATTTACAAATTGGCAAGGGGGTTTATGTACAGATCAAAGGTACGTCGATATTGAATTAATAGCACATGGCACTGACAAATTCGCTCAAGCTATTTTGTCGTAGCTTCAACTGAAGCGTGACGGGGTTTGTAACCCCGTTACACACGTTTTAGCCTGTCTGAGTTAAACAGCTAACCATATCAAACGCAAACTTTTTGAATAACGGTAAATACCAAACGTTTGGGACGGGGTTGCAAACCCCGCCCCGCGCTCTGCTATGTGCGAACCGTATGGAGACTATAAAGTAAGTGCTTATTTATTGCGAGTTACCTATATGCGCACGAATACAAACCAAGGATTGTACTCCAAATTGACAAGGTGTAGGACACATCACTGCCATTATGTTAAGCGTCTGGAGACGATGATAAAGTGGGGCTTATTTATTGCGAGTTGCCTAAGCTCATACAGATAACATCCCTTGAAGGGATGGTATCTGTTAGCATCGAAATGACTTATCTGAAAATCTATATTTAATTTTTAGAATTGAGTTGTCCACAGGCGGCTAATACATCATCGCCTTTAGCACTTCTTATTAAAGTCGGGATTTTAAAGGTATCTAAAACTTCTTTAAACTGTTCAATTTTATCCAAATCCGGGCGCTGGTAATGTGAACCGGGGAATGAGTTAAACGGAATTAAGTTTATATAAGCACTTTTACCCGCCAGTATCGTTCCCAATTTTTGGGCATCATCTGAAGAGTCATTAAAATCTTTTATCAGAATATATTCATAAGTAATAAACTGCTTTTTATTTAAAGGTATCTTGTCAATAGTTGCCAGTACTTCGTCTAGGAGTCTGTCCGACTTCCCCAGCGCAAATCTGATAAAATAGATTTTTACATTTCCCCGTCAGGAGGTTCCTGCC
>CAIMDR010000431.1 GCA_903839795.1 uncultured Methylococcaceae bacterium
CCTTAGACCCAAGCTGGAATTTCAAACGGGGATTTTAGCAGGCTTTGCCTTGCTTGCCAGTATCTTGCTGGGTGTTACCAATTGTAGTACGCAAGGCACTATTCAACAGCGCCTTGATGAGGATTTAAAAAAATCGCTGCAAGAAGTGGTGCCTGTTACGCTTTATGATAATGATATGTTGAAAGACACGCTAACAATTTCATCCACTGACTATAATATCGGCGCTAATGAGACGATGGTTTATTTAGCTAAAAAGGCTGGCAAAGTGACAGCTGTGTGTTTTAAATTTATTGCGCCGGATGGTTATTCAGGGGCGATAAACATGATTATCGGCATCGACCGGGACGGTAATATTTTGGGTGTGCGCGTGTTGAGCCACAAAGAAACACCCGGTTTGGGCGACAAAATTGAAGTCGCTAAATCAACCTGGATATTGAGCTTTGTGGGTCGTTCCCTGGACAATTTAACACCGACACAATGGGCGGTTAAAAAAGATGGCGGTGTTTTCGATCAATTTGCCGGCGCAACCATCACGCCGCGTAAATCGGTACAAGCGACTTATCGCAGCTTGCAATGGTTCAAAGCCCATCAAGCAGAGCTCATTAATCAATAAGGAAATCGTTATGTTACTATCAGAAACTTATCGTAAAATCGCTATTGACGGTATTTGGAATAATAATATCGTCTTCGGTCAAAACCTCGCGCTATGTCCCTTGCTGGCAGTCACAGGAACCGCTACCAACGGCTTGGGAATGGGTATTGCGACACTGGTGGTTATCACGGCATCCAATGGTCTTATTTCCTTAACGCGGCATTTAATCCCCAATGAAATTCGTATCCCGATTTTCGTTTTGCTTATCGCGGCACTGGTGACTTTGGTGGATATTTTAATGAATGCTTGGGCGCATGAACTCTACAAAGTCTTGGGTTTGTTTATTGCCTTGATTGTTACCAATTGCGCACTCTTAGGTCGCGCCGAATCTTTTGCCTCCAAACAACCGGTAAAACAGGCCTTATGGGATGGCTTTATGATGGGTTTGGGCTTTACTTTGGTTCTTGTCGCCCTCGGAGCCGCCAGAGAAATAAGTTCTGCGGGTACGCTGTTTGCCAATGCTTCCTTGTTGCTGGGTGAGTCGTTTAAGTTTCTGGAAGTGACTGTTATTCCCAACTATAAAGGTTTTTTATTAATGGCGCTGCCACCGGGCGGCTTTATTATGCTGGCTTTTATCATTGTTGGTAAGCGCTTGATAGACCAAAAAATCGCGCAAAGAAAAGTACAAACCGCTCTATTAAGCGAACCACTAACTGAATGAACGATGAGGGATTTTTATGAACGTCGGTGTTTGTTATGCAGAAGTCGATAGACAATTATGGATGCGATTGGAAGTGCCCGATAGCAGCACGATAGAGGAAGCCATCAATTTATCCGGTCTATTGAAACTCTACCCTGAAATAAATCTGGCTAACCAAAAAGTCGGTATCTTTGGTAAAATTGCGGCATTAAATACCCCGGTTAAAGAGGGCGATCGAGTGGAAATTTATCGGCAAATCACGGTCGACCCGTTAACCGTAGAACGGCGAAGACGTTAACAAACAGTCCACAATAGCTTGGGATATGTGTTGTTTGATAAACTCGACTCTATAAATACCATCGTAAGTATTCACCTCCCCCTTTGAAAATGGGGGAGAGCATAGCGAGGGCTGAGGGTAATACTGCTACCTTAAAACCATAACCCATTGTATTACAATATTAAATGCCAACTTTAATGAGATGAGATAGAATGATTAATGCATTCATTATTCTATACCAGGCTTTAATCATGTCCA
>CAIMDR010000432.1 GCA_903839795.1 uncultured Methylococcaceae bacterium
ATTGTCTTCTGCAAATTCTTTATTTAAATGCAGACTGGCGGAATCAATGGTTTCAACTTTACTGGGTGGATTAACACCGTGAAAAAAAGCATCAATCGTGATGATGCCGACAAAAAGACCGATCACCAGCAGTGAAATAGTGATCCATTTTCGTTCCAGTTGATCAATATGAATCGCTCGAAGCTGCGTGAAAAAATCCCGCAAGCATTGTTCATATTTTTGTTTTAATGGCTCTGTTTGCATAATCAACCCCTAGCCTCTAGGCAGAAAAACGCCGTAATAAAGAAATAGCCAGGCAACGACCATACCGCCGATAACTACTGACATCAGTGCAAAAGTGCCTACCGGCGGGCTTTCGAGAATACGCTTGCGATCTTCTTCAGTCATTTTATCCATCTCAGTCTCTCTAGTTATAATTAAATTGAACCAATTCCATTATAGCTTGCATGGCAATTTAGATGAAAAGATTAGTGACTTAGTGTTGATATTTTTTCAGACCTTTAAAAAACGGAGTGCAATCGCTTCAGCTACTGCCTGTAAAAACAGCTAAGGAACGAGCACGAAATAACCTGAGCAACTTTAATTTTAAAAATCCCCCCTAACCCCCCTTTTACAAAGGGGGGAGTTAGATGTTACTTGGTTACATTATTTCATGCTCATTCCTAAAGCTGTTTTACTCCAGCCGCAGTATTATATTATTACGATGCTTAACTGTGGACAATGACGCCGGATCGAGGGAACGATAGAAGATTAGATATCAGAAACAGGCCGGAATAAAACTTTTCAAGCTTAAGCGAGAATAAGCACTTTCGGTATCCAGTACACGAATGTGCCGAAAACGCCACCACTCGCTACGCTTGGGTGGTCTTATTCCGGCCTACGGCTGGCCCTCCATTAAATTATTAAATCGTATCGGCTTTGATGTGTTTGTTCCAAAAGAACAAACTTGTTGCGGTGCCATTCATTTGCATCAAAGTCAAAAAAGACATCGCTGATAAAATAGCTGCACTGAATACCGATGTATTTAATTCATTAGACATTAAAGCTATTATCTACACGGCCACGGCTGCGGCTTGACGCTGACTGAATATGAGCATGAAAAAGACGATGACCAAAAATTCGGCAACAGCCTGTATGATATTACTGAATTTCTAAATCTGCACTGGCAGGACACCATCAACCTGAAAGAGCCGTCTGCCAACGCGAAAAAAATAGCCGTACATGAACCGTGCAGCCAACGTAACGTAACACCGGTAACCGGCATCAACACGTTTATACGTTACTTGAAAAGATACCTGGAATAACCGTAAACCTTTACCGGACAATCAAATCTGTTGCGGTGCTGGCAGTGTTCATACCCTGACACATCCTGAAATAGCCGAGCCGCTTAAAAATATAAAACTGACTCACTTTAAACAAACACAAGCAGACCTACTGGTATCAACCAATATTGGTTGTGTCTTGCATTTAAATACCGGGTCAGCTTTACATAAAATAATGCATCCCGTTGTATTGTTGGCAGAACTATTACCCTAAACAGTTTAACCCTTCCTCAAACAAACCAACTGCGTAGTGTGCCAACCTTGTTGCTGATAAAAATCCAAAGCCAACCCGTTATTTTTATCCGCCAATAACTGCAAACGTTTAAAACCTTGAGCGTCTGCCCAAGCAACCGCCTTCCGCTGTTGAAATCAAAGTTTGTACACTACAGAGTCCCAGCACTTTATTATCACCCGGCATGTGTGCCACCAGGACACAATCCTTTTCACTGTTAATTAACAAACTCAGTCCGTCTGTTTGTTTTTTTGGATCAAAATAAAAATCTGCCTCAATCGTAAAAAGCTCTTTTAATAACGCTATCAATTGTGGAATATCAGCGGGCCTTGCCTTTCGTAGTGTGATCATTATTAACTTGTGTACAATTTATGTCGGTAATATACAAAAAACTTTAAACATTTTGTAATTATTCAGTCTCCCTCTTTGACAAAGAGGGGTTAGGGGAGATTTTATTAGATAAATC
>CAIMDR010000433.1 GCA_903839795.1 uncultured Methylococcaceae bacterium
CTCTCCCAACCCTCTCCCGCTGGAGAGGGCTTTAAGTAACTGAGCAACCCAATCTTTTAGTCGCCCCCCCAAGTAGCGGATGCGCCCTAAGGAAACATCCCGTTGGGATGAAACCAAAGATTGGGAAGGAGTCTGCATCCCCTCCCCAATCCGCGCCCGATAAAGCAACTTCGCTTCGCTTGTCGCGGGGTGCTCCTTTCGGCCTAAAGGCCGCAGTCTTAAACCAGTAAGGAAAATTGATAATATTGTGCCTTAAGCGAAACTATTTTGTCCATAATCAAACGCTTTTGGACAAAAAAACTGCAAACTGATTGTTACACACTGCGCGGCCACATTGACGGTTTTCCGCAAACATGACCGCGCTGAGCATAGCCGATATAACTTTACTCGACCGTAACGGACTTGGCAAGATTTCTGGGTTGGTCTACATCCGTGCCTTTTAAGACAGCAACATGGTAGGATAATAGTTGTAACGGGATATTGTAAATGATGGGTGCAATCTCATTTTCAACTTGCGGTACTTTTACAATCTGTATATTGTCATCAGATGAAGAAGCCAGGGTTTCATCCATAAAAACAATTAATTGCCCACCCCTCGCACTCACTTCCTGCATATTTGATTTCAGCTTTTCCAATAACCGGTTGTTCGGCGCGACGGTAATAACCGGCATATCAGCATCTATTAATGCCAAGGGGCCGTGTTTTAATTCACCGGCAGGATAGGCTTCTGCATGAATGTAAGAAATTTCTTTTAACTTTAACGCGCCTTCCATTGCAATCGGGTAATGCGTTCCCCTTCCCAAAAACAAGGCATGTTGTTTTTCGGCAAATTGCTCGGCTAATTGCTTAATTTCATCATCCAGCTTTAATACCGCTTCAACTTTTCCGGGTAAACTGAATAATTCTGAAGTAATTTTCTGTTCCAGTAATTCGGTCATTTTAAAGCGTCTACCGATAGCAATCACTAACAGCATCAATGTTGTCAATTGTGTGGTAAATGCTTTAGTTGATGCGACACCAATTTCAGGACCTGCTCGAGTCATTAATACCAGATCGGACTCCCTAACCAGTGAACTTTCCGGAACATTACAGATTGCCAAGGAATATTTGGCACCCAGCTTTTTAGCTTCGTTAAATGCCGCCAACGTATCGGCTGTTTCACCTGATTGGGAAATGGTTACCACCAAGGTATCCGCTGCCAATACGGGGTTTCTGTAACGAAACTCACTGGCCACTTCAATATTGCAGGGAACACGAGCCAGATTTTCAAACCAATAGCGAGCCACTAATCCGGCATTATAACTGGTACCGCACGCTAAAATTTGTACTGACTTTATATTATCGAATATTTCACTGGCATTGTGTCCAAATGAATTTTCTTGCAAGCGATTATTAATGAATCGTCCTTCCAGAGCTTGCGAAATAGCAAAAGGCTGCTCATAAATTTCTTTCAGCATATAGTGGCGATAATCACCTTTATCAACTGAATCAGCGGTTAGCTGGCTTTCTTTAATGGGGCGACTAATAACCGTGTCGTTGACATCATAAATGACCAGTTTATCGATGCTTATTGAGGCTATATCACCCTCTTCCAAAAAGATAAAACGACGCGTAACAGGAAGTAATGCAGCGACATCTGAAGCGATAAAATACTCGCCAATACCCACGCCAATGACTAGTGGACTGCCTTTTCTACAGGCAATTAATACACCGGGTTCCTCTGTACTCACTATCCCCAGAGCATACGCACCTTCAAGTTTTTTTACCGTAAGCTTTACAGCAGATAATAAGTCATCCGTAGTTTTCATGGCCTCATAAATCTGATGCACAATCACTTCAGTATCTGTTTCTGAAGTAAATTCGTAGCCATTTTCTATTAATGAGCCCCGTAAGCACTCATGATTTTCAATAATGCCGTTATGTACGACAGCCACTTTATCTTTGCACACATGCGGATGCGCGTTAGCTGTGCTGGGCTTGCCATGAGTTGCCCATCGGGTATGGGCTATCCCGATAGAGCCCGAAACGGGGTCAGCCTGTAACAATGCCTCAAGCCCTTTAACTTTACCCAGCTCCCTTTTTCGGTAAATTACCTGGTTGTCGATAACGGCTAATCCCGCTGAATCATAACCACGGTACTCAAGTCTTTTCAAGCCCTCCAGCAATATAGGCACGACATTTCGCTGTGCTACTCCACCTACAATTCCACACATATTATTTTTCCTGTTTAATGGGTCGTTGCCAGTCGGCAAGAGAAACCTGTTTTACCCTGCTTAAAGTCAACTGATTTTCTGGACTGTCTTTAGTGATTGTTGAACCGGCACCTATGGTGGCATTTTTGCCAATGGTTACCGGAGCGACTAATTGGGTATCGGAGCCAATAAAAGC
>CAIMDR010000434.1 GCA_903839795.1 uncultured Methylococcaceae bacterium
ACTACACTCCGATAGGGTGGCTTCTTTGAACGGTTCAGGTGGCCGCATTCCAGCGGTTTGGGTGGCTAAATCACCGGCGGTCCCTCGCTTTGCTCTCCCCCTTTTTCAAAGGGGGCAGTGTAATAATTACAAAAAATTTTTTAAAGATTTTTGGTCTGTACCATCAATTTTTGTTTGCACTAAAAAAACCGCCTTGAGGGGTGGTTTTTTTTGCCCGCAATTAAAGCCATAACTTCAGTCTATACTGTTCACATCAGAATACCGTTAAGTTAAGCACAAGTTATTTAAAAAATCGGAGTGCAATCGCTTCAGCTATTGCCTGTAAAAACAACTAAAGCTGTTTTACTCCAGTTGGTTGCTTAAATTAACAACATTACTCTCGCCCAGATTTTTCAAAGGCGGGCTAGCAAAGCGAGGGGCTGACTACTTAGGAATATTTAAACTTTTTCATTTTAACTTTACATTTTTTGAGCATAACTCTATGGACACACAAAAAACCTTTCTCATTATTGGTGGTGGTTTGGTTGGCTTGGCAACCGCTTATAAACTCCTGGAGCGATTTCCTTTGGCACGCATCACCTTACTTGAAAAAGAGGCCACCGTTGGTGAGCATCAAAGTACGCACAATAGCGGCGTTTTGCATGCAGGCCTTTATTATGCGCCCGGCTCTGAAAAAGCAAAATTAGCCGTGTCCGGCATCCAGAAAATGACAAAATTTTGCCATGATGAAGGTATCGCACATGAAATCTGCGGCAAACTCGTTGTGGCTGTAATACCCGAAGAATTACCACGACTGGACGAATTACTTCGGCGCGGCATCGCCAATGGACTGCAAGGATTACGGAAAATTGATGTCACTGAAATGCGAAAAATTGAGCCTCACGTTAACGGGATCGCTGCCGTGCATGTGCCGGAAGAAGGTATTGTTGATTATCGGGGGGTTTGTGATCGACTGGCCTTGCGTATTCAAGAACGAGGCGGACGCATTGTCACAGGTGCCAAAGTAACACGCCTCGAACATAAAGCCGGTGCTTGGGTAGCTACCACGGCGATAGGAGAATTCGATGCCAACTTCTTAATTAATTGTGCCGGATTGCACTGCGATCGTGTGGCAAAATTGGCTGGTGAGCAGCGAGATATACGAATTATTCCTTTTCGCGGCGAATATTATCATCTTAAACCGGCGGCACAGGATCTGGTTAAAAATTTGATTTACCCGGTGCCTAATCCACAATTTCCGTTTCTGGGTGTCCATTTTACACGAATGATTCAAGGGGGGGTGGAGGCTGGTCCAAACGCGGTCTTAGCGTTTGCACGCGAAGGATACCGGCTAACAAATTTTGACACGCGCGATATGCTGGATATGCTGTTTTTCCCCGGATTATGGCGGTTTCTTCAAAAATATCCTGTCATGGCCGGTACAGAATTAATCCAATCGTTTAGTAAAGCGCACTTTTGCCGAGCATTACAACGGTTAGTACCCGATATCCGCACAACTGACCTTGCAACCGGCGACGCAGGTGTTCGTGCGCAAGCCATGAAGCCTAACGGGAATTTAGTGGATGACTTTCATTTGGTTGTTCGTGATGATGCCTTGCATGTCCTTAACGCGCCAAGCCCTGCCGCTACAGCCTCACTTGCAATTGGCGAGTATATCGTTGATCAATTGCCCCTTTGAGGCTAATAAAATCCCCCCTAACCCCCTCTTTGTTAAAGAGGGGGCTGAATAGTTACATCAAAAAGTCATTTATTTAGTGCGTATAGGTATTTATACGTATATTTTTTGTGTTTCTTCTGTGCTTTAATGAAAGCGTATGCAGGGTTTAAGCTCACTGCCATTAAGTTAAGCGCCTTTTGGCAAGATAAACCGTTGGCTGAGCGGAGCCGAAGCCAGAAAAATCGCTTCGACTCCGCTCAGCGAACGTCTTAACTTAATGGCAGTGAGGGTTTAAGCTACAAAATTTTTATTCTTTTCTGGAAAAGTATCCAGGAATAAATTAAATTCTTGTCGGTTTTAAGCAGACAACCCTGAATTACAAGCGATACGTACAAATAAGCTATTTTCTGTATTTTTTTTATAGATAAAAATACGTGGCCGGATTTATATGACAAATCATGAATCGGCCAAAGTAACCAAAAAACACGCCAACTGTGGTTTTTGGAAAATTTTAAGAAATGTGTTGTTTTTTACAGTATTTTTTAATGGGTAAATTAGCATTTTGGTAAAAGGTGATTTTGATGGCCGTAATAATATTATTTACAATAGCAATAGCGGGTGCATTACTTTGTGTCGCTGCCAGACGTTCCGAGGTTTAATTAAAGCCTTGCAGCAAATATAGAGTCAACAATTAATTAAGCAACATTTTTGATATTTAGGTTTCGAACGAGCAGTTAAAATTTAGCCACTGATTAATACGTGCGAGATGAATATAGATTGGTTGGATGATGGTAGAAAAGAGCCCGATGAGGTTATGTTTCCTATATGGATAATGGCGGTACATGCTGTTCGGGTTGTTGGTTTAATAGCCAAGGCCTGCCATTTTTTAATCGTGCGTGTATTTTACCGTTGGTTAAAGCAATATGACGCTTTGGAAAGCCGAATGCCCTCATGAGCGGAGCTGTTGATCAATGCGTAAATGGATGATTGGCTAAAACAGACTCTTTTGAAATGCATCCCAACTGCGTTTTTTTATGACACCAATTGTCTGCATTTTAAAAAAAAGACAATGTAATTGTGACCAAAGGTGCACAAATTCTTATGTCTGAATTAAAAGACCAAATCCCAACCGAGAATGATGATTAAATATTAAATGGATAGGTCATTCATCAACTCAAGTGCTGCTTCAAAATCATAACTCCCTAGTGCAAGCTGAATCTTTTTTAAAACCAAGGACATCGTAGAATCTTGAGAAATTTGTAATAACTCCTCTAAAATATCACCCGCACCGGTATCATAATCTTCAAGCAACTCTTTTAGCTGTTCAGATAATCTATTAAAAGTGTCGGCGGATATAGGATGAACAGCATTCGATATCTGCTTCTTTTGTCTTAATAAAGCCAAGCCATTAATAACAATCTCAAGAACTGCCGATACCGATGCTAAATAAGGGGCGATAGTCTCTTGGCTTTCGCCTTGTTTACATTTAATTTCAAGCTCACTCGCCGCCTCATAAACCGCTTTAGCACCGATATTTCCAGCGGTACCTTTTAAAGTATGGGCTAAACGCATTTGAGCATTTGGATCAACATCTGCTGTAGCCAAATAAAATTGGTCAACAAAATTTGCTTGGCTTTCATAAAACATCTCTAATTGACGCAGATAAAGCTTTATATTATTCAGGGTAACAGCAAGACCGGCCTTTATATCTATACCGGGTAATTCATCCGGCAAAGCAACAACCTCAGCAGATGATACCGTTGTCTCTTGATTATATAACGGTATAGGCTCTTTCTTTATAGTAGAGGGTTTAATCCATTTAGCCATAGTCGCAAACATCACCTGAATATTCAACGGCTTTGAAATATGATCAACCATACCCGCTTCGATCACTTTCTCCCTATCGCCAATCATGGCATTAGCCGTCATGGCTATAACCGGTAAATTTGCCCAAGCAGGATTACTACGAATCTTCCGTGTCGCCGTAAATCCATCCATAATAGGCATTTGGCAATCCATTAATACGCCATCAAACAACTCACCTGTATTAAGAATATCAAGTGCCTCTTGTCCATTTTCAGCTAATTTGATATGAATACCTTCCCCACCCAGTATCTCCATAGCCAGTTCTTGATTCATTTTATTATCTTCAACTAAAAGAATATAGGCTCCTTTAAGCTGAGCAATCAACTGGTCGATATTATCTTGTTTATTTCTATTAGAAGATGCATCTACCCCTCTATAACCCAGTGCCTCGGCTGTTGTTCTAAGCAAATTAGCAGCAATCACCGGTTTTATTAATACCGCATGTAAATTTACCCCCTGATCTCTTGCCGAATCACGCGCATCATCCCGACCGAACGCGGTGACCATAATCGTGACAGGCGGCACTGATAACCCTAAATTTTGTATGTGCTTAATGGTTTCTATCCCATTCATAATAGGCATTTGCCAGTCGACATACATTAAATGATACGGCACTCCCAACTGATCTGCAGTCACTAACATATAAAGCGCTTGTCGACCGCTTTTTGCCAGATCTACTTTTAAACCCAACCCTTGCACCATAGACGCCATAATTTCACGCGCCATTAAATTATCGTCAACCACTAGCGTACGAACTTCCTGAAATTCGCTTAAACTCCATAATTGTACTTGGCTTGAAGGTGCATTATTATTGATGCCGAAATAGGCCTGAAAATGAAATACTGATCCCTTTCCAGCTTCACTTTCAACCCATATTCGCCCATCCATCAATTCAACTAACTTTTTACAAATCACCAGACCTAAACCCGTGCCACCATATTTACGAGTCGTCGATGAGTCTGCTTGACTAAAAGACTGAAACATCTTGTTGCATTGCTCAGAAGTCATTCCTATTCCTGAATCTTTAACCCAAAAATGAAGCCTAACACCCTGAGAATCTTCAGCCACTTTCTCTACACCAATGATAATTTCGCCTTGGTCAGTAAATTTAATCGCATTATTACCTAAATTAATTAAAATTTGCTCAAGCCTTAAAGGATCACCAATCAAATTAGTCGGTAAATTTTCAGACTGACTAAATAAAAACTCCAGTCCCTTTTCTTCCGCCCTCATACCTAACAAATTGACTAAATTATCTAAAACATCATCCAGTTGAAAATCGATCCTCTCTATGCCCATTTTATCCGCTTCAATTTTAGAGAAATCAAGGATATCATTAATAATGAGTAACAAATTTTCTGCGGCGCGACCAACCCGTTCAATATAGCCGCGTTGTTTAGTATTAAGCTCTGTTTTTAATGCTAAATTAGACATCCCAATAATAGCATTCATCGGCGTGCGAATTTCGTGACTCATATTAGCCAAAAAATCCGCTTTAGTTTGGGCAGCTTGTTCAGCAATTATTTTAGCCTTTGCGAGCTCTTTGTTATTCGCCTCAAGACTTAAAAATAACTCTTCACGAGACTGGCGACTTAAAATTTCTTCTACCTGCTCAAAAACACCCGACTTATAAGAACCGTCACTGAGTTGATAATTGACAAATAACTTAAATGTATCGCCCTCAATCACCCAGTTGTATGCCGTTCGGCCTATATGAACTGCGTGTAAATTATAGACATCAACAGGCGATCCAATGACTGAAAAGGTCAATTTTAATTGAATAACAGGACGTTCTTGTGGATCAATCGATATTTCCAACGCAGGTTCTTCACCAACTTGTTTAAGCCAACGACACAGCTCAGATACCTCAGAGGTTAAATATGTTGTTATTACCAAATCTAAATTAAATAAAGTAGCAATATTATGCACCTTGTTACGGGCATCAAATATTGACTCCTCAGAGATTAGATTAATTTGACTTGAATAAATTATCGATTCCATTTTAATATCATACAAGAAGCATCGTCATGATGTTTACCACAAACTTCCACTAAATTATTCGCTATAGTATTAGCATCTTGCAAATAAAATAGGGTTGCTTTTTCATTGATTAACGACTCAGATAAACCATCCGTGAACATAATAGCCATATCACCCGGATTAAATGAGGTTGATTGTTCTGGAAAAGTGGGAAGGCGTTGCCCCAGAACGCCATCACGAGACACGGCACGCCATTTTTTATCTCTAAAAATAATAAAACGGGTATTGCCAATTCCTGCATAACAAACCGTGCGTTTATTAATATTAAAAAATGCCAAACCAACGGCGGCACCTATCGTTCCCGTTGCTAACTGATACAGCGAATTCATGATATAAGGCAAATTACTTGACGCTATTTCTCGAACCGCTGCACACAGCATCAAAGCTACCTTATGTGCTTTATAACCATGACCTGTAGCATCTACGATTACCAATAAATACCCCTCTTCTACGGGTAACGCCAATACCTGATCACCGCTATCAATTTGTCCTGGATAAGGTCGTATGCACAATCCTATTTCAAACGGATTTACCCACTGAGACTTAACTATATCACTTGATCTAACAGGGTCCCAAGGTTCTGACTTTGATAAATGGGATAACGTTTTTGGCGTTAAAACCTGCTTGGATGGATCTATATTAATGCGTTTTCTCGCTAATACGGTTGTACCCTGACCTAAAACAGAGTGAATTTCAAAATCATTCGCTATGCGCTTAATACCTGACAAGCCTAGCCCCAATGTACCGCCTGAACTAAAATAGTCTTGCATTGCTTGCTCTATGTCAGCAATACCCGCCCCCCTATCGGTCGCAATAACCTCAATATCAAGTCTGCCGATGAACTCGTATAACCGCAGCTCCACATAACCTGATTGTGCATATTTAATAATATTACTGGCCAATTCAGATACTATCGTAGCCACTAAGGACTTATCAACATCACTTACCCCGCTTAACGGTTGCCAATTTAACGTGCGGGTAAGCGCAATCTTTAAATCAATATGTCCTGCAATAAGAAATAGCTCACTGGCTGTTGGACTGGTTAACTTTGACATTTTAAATTAATGATTTTTTAATTTATTTAAGATCCTATCCACATCGTCAAGGTCAGACGCTGTATTTATACCTGACAAATCTGCACCCGCTAACACCAAAAAAGCCACAACACCTGGATTTAAGCCTATAAAAATAGTCTCAGCGCCCATTAACTTAATCATAAGAACCGTCTGATGTAAGGTATTAAACTCAGTAAGATCCAACACCGCAACGGCCGATAAATCAAATATCACTGCATTGATCTTATCCACTTGTGTACGTTCAAGCAAATCCGTGCGCAATACTGATAAAGTTTCTTGTACTAGATCCCCCTGAATAGTGACGAATAATCTGTCTTTCATGATACTCATTGACACGCCACTACTACTGACTTTATACATTATCTATCCCTATCAATACGCATTAAAAATACTGTAACTATTCAGTCCCCCTCTTTGAAAAAGAGGGGTTAGGGGAGATTTTATTAGATAAATCCCCCTCAATCCCCCTTTTTCAAAGGGGGAGGTGAATACTTACAAAATACTTAATGAGCAATATGAACATTAATTAATTTTAATGCA
>CAIMDR010000435.1 GCA_903839795.1 uncultured Methylococcaceae bacterium
GCACGTTGTCCAGCGTGAAGGCATTTTGTCGGTAAAAATCAATGATACGACCCGGTGTGCCGATGATAATATCAACATTGGATTTGATGGTATCTAGTTGTTTTTGATAGTCAGTACCGCCGTAAATCAGCGCAAGCTTTAAATTTAGATGCTTGCCCAGCAGTAAGGCATCTTTATGAATTTGAATGGCCAGTTCGCGTGTTGGTGCCAGAATGATGGCTCTGGGATTTTTAACAGGCCCACTTTTAATGACTATTTTCTGCGGTGTTTTCGTTACACTACTCGGCTCCTCGATACATAGCTCATCGTCATACGCGGGTGGTATATCTTCTAAATCATTGCCGTCATTGTCATTGAGTAAGTGCTGAAAAGTAGCCAACAAAAAAGTGGCGGTTTTACCCGTTCCCGTTTGTGCCTGGCCTGCAATATCTTTGCCCCGCAACAGTAAGGGCAAGGCTTTATCCTGAATGGGCGTGCAATAATTAAAACCTGCATCATTTAATCCGTGCAGGATAGGGTCAGACAATTCAAGATTGCTGAAGCGGGTTTTTGTTAAATGGGTAGTATTCATAGAGCCATAGCATAACGTAAAAATCAAATTGGTTAAAATTGATTGACTAGAAGCGCTATCCCTCATATAGTTTTAACTTTTAATATTTGGAGAAATAGTGTGAGTGATTCAGTCCTTCATGTGAGCGATGGTGAATTTAACGAAACTGTCATTAAAGCTAATGGTCCCGTACTGGTTGATTATTGGGCTGAATGGTGCGGACCTTGCAAAATGATTGCACCGGTTTTGGATGCTATTGCCGAAGAGTATGCCGGTAAATTAACGGTTGTTAAAATAAATATAGATGAAAATCCACACACACCACAACACTACGGTGTACGCGGTATTCCAACACTGATGCTATTTAAGGATGGCGAAGTGGAAGCTACTAAAGTCGGCGCTTTGACAAAATCAGAGCTGGCCAAGTTTATTGATAGCAACATTTAAACATGCCCCCTTATTCAGATCTGTCACAAAAGTTGGACGGATCTGAATACTTCAGCTATACTTGCGCTGTGCGATAGCTTCGTGCGCTCAATCATATCGTCCGATAAATTACCCCTGAATTTTAAATCCTATCCCGGTCGTTACGGTTTACACCCTAACTACATTTCTTCGAGTTACCTTTTTTATGAATCTTACCGAGTTAAAACTAAAACAAATAAGTGAAGTTATTGAAATCGCCGAGTCCCTTGGGCTTGAAAATGTTGCCCGATCGCGTAAGCAGGATTTGATTTTTGCCATCCTGAAAAAACAGGCAAAGGCCGGAGATGATATTTCCGGTGATGGTGTTCTGGAAATTTTGCAGGATGGTTTTGGTTTTTTACGTACGCCGGGCTGCTCGTATTTGGCAGGCCCGGACGATATTTATGTATCCCCTAGTCAAATCAGACGATTCTCGTTAAAAACAGGCGATACCATAAGCGGAAAAATCAGACCGCCAAAAGATAACGAACGTTATTTTGCCATGCTCAAAGTTGATCAAATCAATTTTGAACCGCCCGAAAATACCAAAAATAAAATTACCTTCTCAAACCTGACACCCCTGTTTGCCAAGCAACGATTTGTTCTTGAGCAAGGCAATGGTACCAGTGAAGATTTAACCGGGCGGATAATAGATTTAATCGCTCCCATCGGTAAAGGTCAGCGTGGCTTAATTGTGTCACCGCCAAAAGCCGGTAAAACCATGATCTTGCAAAGTCTGGCACAAGCCATCGCCGAACAAAATCCGGAATGCTATCTGATTGTATTATTAATCGATGAGCGCCCTGAAGAAGTTACGGAAATGGAGCGCTGTGTTCGCGGCGAAGTTATCTCAAGTACCTTTGATGAACCGGCAACTCGTCATGTACAGGTGGCAGAAATGGTTATCGAAAAAGCGCGGCGTCTGGTTGAGCATAAACACGATGTGGTTATTTTGTTAGACTCGATTACCCGACTGGCCAGAGCTTATAACACCGTCGTGCCTTCTTCGGGCAAGATATTAACGGGTGGTGTTGACGCCAACGCACTAGAAAAACCAAAACGCTTTTTTGGTGCAGCAAGAAATATCGAAGAAGGCGGCAGTTTAACCATTATAGCCACTGCATTGGTCGATACCGGTTCAAGAATGGATGAAGTTATCTATGAAGAATTTAAAGGTACCGGTAACATGGAATTGCATCTGGATCGAAAAATTGCTGAAAAAAGAATTTATCCGGCAATAAACATTAATCGTTCCGGAACGCGTCGTGAAGAATATTTGGTTGATCCAGATACCCTGCAAAAAACCTGGATTTTGCGCAAAATTCTGCAACCAATGGATGAAACCGCTGCTTCAGAATTTTTGATAGGCAAGCTTAAAGACTTTAATACCAACGCTGAATTTTTTGAGTCAATGAAGCGTTAAAAACTGAGAAAGTAATTTCGCGTTATGCTTTAAAATATTTTTTACCGATGGCGGTTGGGATTTGTAACCCGAGCCCAGACTTTTGAAGTATTTAACAGCTTACAAAATGTGAGTGACGGGGTTGAAAGCGCTGTCACGCTTTAGGTAAAAAAATACACTTATTGTCACATTTTTAAACGCAAATGTGACGTGACTTTTATCGTTCAAAACATTAAAAAATCGATATATGGCTGATACTACATTGTTGATACATGCAATAATTCTCGGCCTCGTTGAGGGCTTGACCGAGTTTCTTCCGGTCTCGTCTACGGGTCATTTGATTTTAGTCGGACAATTGCTTGGCTTTAACGACGACAAAGGCAAAGTGTTTGAAATTGCGATTCAGTTCGCTGCCATTCTGGCGGTGGTTTGGGAATATCGTGCACGACTGGCTCATACAGTGAGCAGTATAACTTCTGAGCCGCTGTCCCAGCGCTTGGCGGTTAACCTGATGGTTGCGTTTATGCCGGCGGCTGTATTGGGCTTTCTGTTTTTAAAACAAATTAAACATTATCTGTTTAACCCCATTGTGGTTGCATCAGCGTTTATAATCGGCGGTTTTTTGATTTTGTGGGCAGAGCGTCGTGAGCATGTTGTTCATGCTGAATCGGTCGATGATATGACTTGGCGTGATGCCTTAAAAGTCGGTTTTGCGCAAGCGTTGGCTATGATTCCCGGTACTTCACGTTCAGGTGCAACTATTATAGGTGGATTGTTTTTCGGTTTGTCGCGCCGTGCAGCAACCGAGTTTTCTTTTTTCCTCGCGATCCCCACCATGTTTGCCGCAACCTTGTACGACGTTTACAAGAATCGTGATTTGTTTAGTGTTGATGATATTGCCTTGTTTGCCGTTGGCGGCACGGTATCGTTTTTTAGTGCATTTTTTGCCGTACGCGGATTGATACGTTTTATTAGCCGACACGATTTTACCGTGTTTGCTTGGTATCGTATCGCTTTCGGTATTATTGTGCTGGTTTCCGCCCAAATGGGTTGGGTAGATTGGGGCAATCACTAAAAATCCGCGCTTCAAGTCGCTTAATAAGCTTTTATTCAGTACGAAGACACGATTAAAAAAGTCATGTTTTCGTACTGATAGTCTTTTACAATTTTTCAATCGGTACGATTAAAACTGAAGTGTGACGCAGTTTATAATCCCGTCACTCACATTTTAAAACCTGTTAAAATATTCAAATCTTTCGGTTGAGGTTGCAAAACCAGACCGACATTGATCAGGCTTAAATCATGAGTAAAATATCGACAGTGCATATCGGCAGGCATGAGATTGGCCGATTTCGATTTCTTTTATGGTCACTGATGATGATTGGTGTGCGCCCACTATTAAACGAGTGGATTGGCGCACGTATCTGGGCGAATGTAAGCACGGATTTATTTTTTGCCTGTGCGTTGATGTCGGGTCTTCATGCTATTAGTGGACAACCCAGGCAACTGCGATTTTCCTTGCTACTCGTTAGTACCATCATAATTTTTAGCGCACTCCATTATCTGTTGCCAATTCTAGCTGTCGATAAAATTAAACTGGGGCTAGGCGTAATTTTTCTTGTTCACATGTTAATCATGATCTGGACGCATATCGAAATGGAAAATGAAGTCACTATAGACTTGATCATGGCGGCTGCGTGCGCTTATATCCTGCTCGGAATGATATGGGCTTATGCCTATTTTTTTCTGGAAAGCTTCCATCCCGGTTCTTTTAATATTGTTGAAAATTCGACTGATGATCTGGTGGATTTTAACTATTACAGTTTCGTAACCCTAACCACGGTAGGTTACGGAGATATTCTTGCTATAACGCGAGCTGCCCGGGCGCTCTCTATTTTTGAAGCTATTACAGGCCAGCTTTATTTGGCGATAATGATCAGTCGACTGGTGGGTATGCACGCATCGCAGGCCGGTATTGGCAAAGGCAAGTAGTCGGCAAAAAGGTATATTGATAAGCTACTTACTTTCCTATACGAAATTTTGGTCAATAAAAAAGCCCTTGTCATAAGACAAGGGCTTTTTATTATTCGCTCCTCAATTCTTTATGTGATTAAAGAGGAGTCAGGCATCTAAGTACCTTATTAAATTAAACGTTTAACAGCTCTTTAGTTTTGGCAATGATACCGGCTGGATCAATACCTTGATGAGGGAATTGCTCCCACAAACCGCCGCAACCTTCTTTATAAGTGGCAAGATGCGCGTATTTTGGAGTCAGTCCACGTTCCAGCAACCATGAACCAAAACGACTACCTAAACCAGACTTGCGGTTGAAGGATTCAACAACCAATACCATCGGCGAATTACCGATTTTGGTCATCATGTCTTCATCGATAACATTCAGGGTTGCTTTGTTGATCAAGCCAACATCAATACCTTCCAGTTTCAGACGTTCTACGGCATCCAATGCCCGATATAATGACTCACCAAAGCTGACAATGTAACCATGAGTTCCTTCACGAATCACTTCATCTTTGCCGGAGACAAATTTATAGTCACCACCAAAGTAGTCTTCGCCGGCAGTATTTAAAATAGTCGGTACTTTAGAACGGGTTGAGAAAACAAAACGCAAACCTGGGTTAAAGAAAATAGTTTCCAGACAAGCTTTCATTTGCAGCGGATCAGCCGGAAAGTAAAGGTTGGTTGCATAACCGTCACTCAAGCCATTGTCGGCGAACATATTGTTCAGACCAAAATGGCAAGTATTGTCGGCCATGTCATCGATACCGGCATGAGAGAAATGACTCAATACGTTGGAATTGTTCAAACGTGCCATGGTGATTTCAGACAGCAGCATTTCCAAGAACGCACTAAAAGTACCAAAAACACCTTGTTTGCCTGCTTCCATACCGAAACCGGCCGCCGCAGAAAAGTTACCGCGTTCCATGATACCGGAAGAAATAAAAGTTTCAGGGAAAGCCGCATGAATTTTGAACAGGCCACAAGAACCTTCAAGGTCGCTGTCGACAACGCGAATTTTATCTATGCGTTCGGCTTCGCTCAGGCGACCCATAATTTCAACGGCAGCATCACCGAAAACGTTACGGTTGGCATCCCAACGATCACTTGAACCCAAGAATACGGCATCATTTTTAGGTGCCTTGATTTCTTTTAGGTGATCTGCAGCGGCTTGTTGACCGCGAGATTCCAGATATTCAACGGCTACTTTTACAGAAATAACGTCATGGCCGTGGGTTGAACCTTCCAGACCGACAATGCCGGGACACATTGGGCGATGATTAATAACAGCAACCGGGCCATTAGTGTTGACAGCGATACAGATACGTTTATATAAATCATCAAGATCTTCGCCGTCGCCTTCCAATACGGTGACGCCTTGACCTGCCAAAGTTTTAGCTGTTGTGCAACCGGGCAGATAATGAGATGGATGACCGGCAATAGTGACGTTGTTATCATCGATAATCAACTTGACATTCAGCTGTTGAGCCACGGCCAGACGTGCAGCTTCCGCGTCGTTACCTTCTTGTTGTGAGCCATCAGAACCCAGGCAAAATAGTGTTTTGGTTGGATTGGCAATCGCTACGCCATTGACGTAGGGCCACATGTGTCCCAAACGTCCAGAGCTAAATTTTACGCCAGGTGTAAAGCCCAGTTCAGGGTGGCCCGGTAAATGAGAGTGAGCCGCACGATATTCCATCAGGCGTTCAGCAGGAAGATCGCCATTTAGCGTTGACATCAGATATTGAGTCGCTACACGGTGTCCGGCTTCATCAAAAAAGATAGGTACGAAGGCCTCTTCTGAACCACGAAACAAAGCGTCCATAATCATGACTTCAGGCACAGTATCGTAAGGGCCGCCGGTATGACCGCCGACGCCTCTTGCAGCACCGGTAGCGGTAAAGAAAACAATGGCATCACGACAAAGCTGAATATTGGCTTTAAGACTGTCTCTTTGCTCGGTAGTCAGTGTGTCAATGCTTGGATCAAGGGTAATGCGCTGATAGGCGCCAAGATCTATTGGAAATTTAGACATGTTTTTACTTCTCGTGGTTAAGGGTTAATAAATCTAAGGGTATTATACCTGTCATTAAATATAACTGAAAAATAGGATTGCCAATATTCCTCTGTCAGCCCTTTTTCGGGTTATATTCATTAATGGTTTTAGTGTGGGTGCGTTCTTGTTTAAATGCTCTATTACAGGTAATCATTCAGTCCCCCCTCTTTAACCAAAGAGGGGTTAGGGAAAATTTTATTATATAAATCTCCCTCAATCCCCCTTTTTTAAAGGGGGAGGTCAATAGTTACTATTGCAGCTTCTAATTCTCTTTTTCTCTGTGAAAGGGAGAGTCATTTAAAATTTCTTAAGTTGTGATCCGTTAAGTATAGTTAGATATTTTGGCATCCTTCATAGAAGCCCAAAAGTAGTTGACACTTTTTTTATCACACAAAAATGCAAATAATCTTTGTAGGTCGGGTTAGGCGCTAGCCATAACCCGACACAGACAGTACGATTTGTCGGGTTACGCTGTCGCTAACCCGACCTACGC
>CAIMDR010000436.1 GCA_903839795.1 uncultured Methylococcaceae bacterium
ACCCTGAGACCAGCCCTTAGAACGCAACCCTTTCAACAACAAGGAGAGCAAACTACGAGCCGTGAGTACAAACAACAAGCCCAATCCCCACCAAGTAATGATCCAGCGATAACTGGAACAAAACCAGAAATGCAAACGAATCAAGGTGACAATGGAAATAACCGTCACGATGGCAAAAACCCAAGCCCTGACAATACGCGCCGTTTCGCCGCGCATCGTGTCATTTCGCCAGGGCCGGTAAACCTGGCCCATTTCGAAAAAAATAATAGTCGCCAATAGACCCAAGGCGATGACTATCCGGTAGTCTTTGTTGATGGTATATTCGTGTAGCCAAAAATAATTGGCAAGCCAAGCGGCCGTCATTAGCATGGCACTATCGACAAACCGCAGCAAGAAGATCACTGTGTGTCCATATTGCTTAAAGAGCCCGTTGAAGATGTTACCTAAACCGAGTGGCATAATCGCTAAACCCCTATACTGTTTATATTCCAATGATGAACGGTGAAAACGATTCATCCCAAAGTCAAAGCGACCTGCAATTGGCACGGTGCGCTATAATTGGTTTAAAGAATACAGGGGCAAGATGAGAGGAAACCCGTGGATTTGATTAAGATTGGATGAAGACAGGCAGGATTTTATTTTTATCCTGTGTTCAATTGATTTGGAGACGTTTAAAAGGCATTTCGCAGGTTGGGTGTCACTTTTCAGTCCCCTTCTTTGAAAAAGGGGGGTTAGGGGCAAGCCCCCTGAAAGCATGTTGAATTATTATAGCGGACACTTGGCATGATCGGTTGCGACTGTCAAAAATCGACCACAGCAGTCATTGAAGCCAAGTTTTCGAGCGGCAGCAGTCACACCTATAGCGGCCAGTCAACTTTAATAAACCAACCAACATGAACCGAGCACTAAATTTTTTATAGCAAGTCAAAATCGGTTAAATTAAGTAACCAAGACAGATAAACTTGCTTTCCATCGTATACTCTCATAATATACGCCTATGATTAATTTTACTAAAATTACAGCGTTTGATTGGGATGAAGGCAATGCACGCAAGAACGACAAGCATGGCGTTTCAATGGCTGAAGCTGAGCAGGTCTTTTTCAATGAACCATTGCTTGTAATTGACGATACTAAACACAGTCAAGGCGAAGTGCGCTTTCATGCGCTGGGCAAGACTAACAAAGATCGGTCATTGCATGTTACCTTCACCCTGCGACAGGATGGCGAAAGTATACGCGTCATCTCAGCCAGAGACATGCACAGAAAGGAGCGTAAAATTTATGAACAAACCACTTAAAACCATTCCAAAATTTGCCAACGAAACCGAAGAACGTGCATTTTGGGAACAACAAGATTCCACAGATTATCTGGATTGGACGAAAGCACAGCAAGTAGTGCTGCCCAATTTAAAACCCGGTACCAAAACAATTTCATTGCGATTGCCTCAACACCTGCTTGATTCGATCAAAGCCGCCGCAAATTCCCGTGATGTACCTTACCAGTCGCTTATTAAAGTATGGTTACAAGAAAAACTGCATAGCCAGTGATTTAATCGCACAGTCATTGCCGCCAATTGCTTTGCTTAACCGTTTTTGTTTTCAGCACAAACTTGGCAATGCCACCGCTTAAGTAAACACAATTCCACCATCTGGCGGACAGATTTTTAAACAACAACCTTTTGCGCAGTTTGTGGGTTTTATAATGCTTCATCAGACCCAGATAAGCATTCATGCTACTTAAAAATGCCGCTTGTTGTGCCTTATTCGGGGTGTTGGTCTTAAGCAGGTTATTTTGTTTTTCAATGGCCGCATAAAAATTCCCTTGGGTACGCTTGGCAATGTAAATACGATGAGGTTTGATGATCGCACCTAAAAACTGCACGCCTTTTGAATAATGCTGCAAATAGATTTTGTTGGGATGTAAGGTCAATTGTAAATGCTCTTGTAAGCGGGCTTTAATAACGGGAATAAACGCTTTCAAAACATCAATATCTTCATGCACCAGAATAAAATCATCCACATAGCGCCCGTAAAAGCGGATGCCCAAATCATGCTTGATAAAATGATCAAAACTATTCATATAAAAATTGGCAAAGACTTGTGAGGTCTCGTAGGTCGGGTTAGCGATAGCGTAACCCGACAATTTTGGCTCAACACAGTATAATACAATACCTATTTTTATCGGTTAACTCTGCCTATCACTAACCCAACCCATAAATAATCATGAAATATCGCCGTGTTTATATAGAAGGTGGCTGCTATTTTTTCACCGTTATCACCGAAAAACGACGTAAAATCTTTGCCGATGATGACAACGTCAAACGTTTACGCGCCGCATTTAAAACCGTCATGCAAAAGCGTCCTTTTGTAATTGATGCGGCTGTGGTCTTACCCGATCATCTGCATTTTATCTGGACACTTCCTGAGCATGACAGCGATTACTCAACACGCTGGCGACTTATCAAAACGGCATTTACCAAAAACTATCCTGATCCATTTATCGTTCAAAATACAAACCGTAAAAATAAAAAACAACAGGAAATATGGCAACATCGTGGCTGGGAGCATTGTTTGCGTGATGAGCGGGATTTTCAACAGCCTATTGATTATATCCATTACAATCCGGTAAAACATGGGCTTGTAAAACGCGCAAGTGACTGGCAATACTCAAGCATTCATCGCTACATAAAATTAAATATTTTAGA
>CAIMDR010000437.1 GCA_903839795.1 uncultured Methylococcaceae bacterium
CGAAGGGCGTAGCGCGTGGTGGCGTTTCCGGGATATCGTACAGAGTGCCGGAAACGCTTATTCTCGCTTGCGCTCAAAAAGCCTTATTCCGGCCTACGCAGTTTTTGGGATTCAATTTTTACATTGAGTTTGGGAAAGTTAAGATAAGAAAACTTTATGATTGAGTGATAGACACTTAATATCTAAACATTAAATCCGTTGAAATCCGTATAATCAGTGTCATCCATGTTCTATGATCAAAGCCCGCCAGTTATAAAGCATTTTTATTAGAGAAGATACCGATAAAGATGATGGCGGCGGTAACAGCACTTGTTATAATTGAGTTCATCTGGCCGTTGTCAGGTTAATGATTTATTTCAACAAAAAAAGAGAAAGCTACAACAATGAAAAACAATACCGTCGACGTACCGGCTGCCACCGACATTTTTTCGCCAGATTTTATGATTAGTAATGTAGGTACGCCATTCGCTATCGGTCTGGCGGTTGGCTATTTTGCTAAAAAAATGTTTTTTATGTCCCTGTTTTTATGTGGCGCTGCAATTGTCTTGTTGTTTGTTGGTGAACATTTTGGAATCACTAAAGTAAGTGATATCAATTTGCAACAGGCCGCTGAGTCAGCCACTGACGCAGTAAAACAATCCGGCGATTTTTTGATGAAACGTCTGTCGAGTATTACCAGTAAAGGCGTCAGTGCGACGGGTGGTTTTCTGGTTGGACTTAAGCTGGGTTAAAACGAACAACATGAAACCTGTTTTTGCAGATGATGCCGCCATTGATTATGCGGTCAAGTTATTACGGCAAGGTCGCTTGGTTGCCTTTCCCACTGAAACGGTTTACGGCTTGGGCGCTGATGCTTCCAATCCTGACGCCGTTCGGCGAATTTTTCAAGCCAAAGGTCGGCCTGTCGACCATCCCCTGATTGTCCATATAGCCGGCGTTGACAGTCTTAACGACTGGGCGCTGACAGTGCCTGAGGCCGCACAGCAATTGGCTGCTCGCTTCTGGCCTGGGCCCTTGGCGATGATATTAAACAAAAAGCCCGAAGTGCCGCTGGACGTTACCGGCGGACAGCATACCGTTGGCTTGCGAGTGCCTGATCATCCGGTTGCTTTACGATTATTGCAGGCCTTCGGTGGCGGAATTGCCGCACCTTCTGCCAATCGTTTTTGCAGAATTAGCCCGACCCAAGCGGCGCATGTGGAAGAAGAATTGGGCGATGCCGTCGATCTTATTCTTGATGGCGGCGCTTGTCTGGTGGGTGTGGAATCAACCATTGTTGATTTAAGCGGAGACCGGCCAAAATTATTAAGGCCGGGACACATTACCCGAGACGCTATTGAAGCGGTTTTACAAACTGAATTAATCATGGTTTCCCCCCAGGCGGAGCAAAGCAACCCGTCACAGCAACGAGCACCCGGAATGATGGCCGTTCACTATGCCCCGATAACAATGGCTATACTGTGCCCGACCAACCGTTTACCTGACATAATTCGGCAACTGACTTTACAGCATAAAAAAACAGGCTTGCTGGCCTATCACCAGCAACAAACAGAAAACAGGTTAACCCGGTTAATCCGTATGCCGGAACAAGCAGAAGCTTATGCCCAAACTTTATATACGGCTTTACGCGAACTGGATAGTTTGAAACTGGATATTATTCTGGTAGAACAGCCGCCCGAAACAGAAGTGTGGCGGGCGATAAATGATCGTCTTTTTAAAGCCACATCCGCTTGTTAAGCGTTGCCTGCAAGCTAACCTACCTTCTAAAAAATAGCCCCATAGACATCAACTTAAGACATTTCACCACGAAGACAC
>CAIMDR010000438.1 GCA_903839795.1 uncultured Methylococcaceae bacterium
ACATCATCAGCCCCCGGAACGCCCATAATAAAAGTTCCTCCGGCTACGGCAAAAGACGTGAGCAACAGATCCATATCATCCTGATCGGCTTCGGCGTGATTGGTGTAACAAATATCGCAACCCATCGGCAGACCCAATAATTTTCCGCAGAAATGATCCTCCAGACCGGCGCGGATAATCTGTTTGCCGTTGTAAAGATATTCCGGGCCTATGAAACCAACCACCGTATTAACCAACAAGGGTTTAAATTTACGGGCGACGGCATAAGCCCTGGTTTCGCAGGTTTGCTGATCCAAGCCTTCATGAGCATTGGCCGACAACGCGCTGCCTTGTCCCGTTTCAAAATACATACAATTATCGCCCAACGATCCTCGGCCCAATTCAAGCGCAGCGCTGTGAGCTTCTTGCAGTAGATTCAGATTGATGCCAAAGCTGTCATTGGCTTTTTGGGTGCCGGCGATGGATTGAAAAACCAAATCAACCGGTGCGCCTTGTGCCATGGCTTTTAAGGTTGTGGTCACATGCGCCAACACGCAAGATTGAGTCGGGATTTGATAACGTTCAATCACATCATTCAGGATGTGCAGTAAACGTAAGGTTGCTTCCAGATTGTCAGAAGCGGGATTAATGCCAATGACTGCATCGCCGCAACCATACAGCAAGCCGTCCAAAAGACTGGCAGCAACACCGGCGGGATTATCGGTGGGATGATTGGGTTGCAAGCGCGTAGACAAACGGTTTTCAAGGCCGATTGTGCCGCGAAAACGGGTAATCACCCGGCATTTTTTGGCAACCAGAATCAAATCCTGGAGTCGCATAATTTTGGATACAGCCGCCACCATTTCCGGTGTCAAACCAGGGGCGATAGCCGTTAATGTTTCTGTGTCGGCCTGATCGGACAATAACCAGTTACGAAAGTCACCTACCGTAAGATGACTGACGGCCGCAAACGCCACGCTATCATGCTCATCAATGATCAGGCGCGTGACTTCATCCTGTTCATAAGGCACCAGTGCTTCATTAAGAAACTGTTTTAACGGGACATCAGCCAGCACCCATTGTGCAGCAACCCGCTCACGATTATTGTCAGCCGCGACACCCGCCAAATAATCGCCCGAACGAGACGGTGATGCCTTAGCCATTAGATTACGGAGTGTTTTAAAATCGTGGGTCAGAGGGGTTGTGCGGCATTTATACATGAGGCTTATCCTGAGCTATGCGAGATACTCAAGATAACATGACATTATTAAGACAACGTTACAGATCGCTAATGTGGATTAATCTAATAAAATCTCCCCTAACCCCTCTTTGTTAAAGAGGGGGACTGAATAATTACTGTGAATCAGGCATTCCGGTTGTTTATCGAAAATAGTTACGCAAAATAATCGGTAGCGCCAAACCAATCTACCGTATTTTCATTGGCTGGTACCGGTTTTTCAGTAACCAACTCGTCAAGGACATATTCCAGCCCATAAAAATCACCATTATCAAAAGCCTGATTCATAAAGGCGACAATATTACCGGGTGCTTCTAAATTTTGATTAATCATCTTGTACCTTCCTGTTTTTGCTGACTGATACGCAGCAATAATTTCTGTAATTGCTGCCTAAAATAAGCTTTGTTTACTGAACAGGAGCTGAAAGTAGTCGTTTATACTCAGCCTTCAAGTTTTTAATGCTTGATTCTAATGAGACGGCTATAACAAGTAATAGGCGTAGGCCGGAATAAGGCCACCCAAGCGTAGCGCGTGGTGGCATTTCCGGCATATCGTACAGGGTGCCGGAAACGCTTATTCTCGCTTGCGCTCGAAAAGCCTTATTCCGGCCTACGCCTGTATGCCCCATACAGATAACATCCCTTGAAGGGATAGTATCTGTCGACAGAGAAATTATTTATCTGAAAATGTATGGGGCTTAACATGCTGTTTCTTAAAAAAAACGAGAAGATAAAATATTATACCCATGGGTTATCACGGGTTTCGCGCATCAAGTAGACAGCAATCAGACTGATAGCGGCAGCTAATGAGATATAGCCGCCAACCCAGGACAGTCCGCCCTCAGTGACCAAGCGTTGAGCAATATACGGTGCAAACGAGGCACCCAGTATGCCACCCAAGTTATAGGACGTTCCGGCACCGGTATAGCGTAACGCAGGGGGAAATAGTTCGGGTAGCAAGGCACCCATGGGCGCAAAAGTGGCGCCCATTAAAAATAGTTCCAAAGACAAAAAAACGGTAATCAGTAACGGTGAACCACTTTCCAGCATCGGTTGTAAAGCGAACCCTGACAGAAATGAGGCACTACCGGCGACAAGCAAAACCGGTCGTCGTCCAAAATGATCCCCTGCCCAAGCAGATAGCGGCGTGGCGGCCGCCATAAACAGCACCGCCATACTTAACATGCCCAGAAATTGCTGCCGTGGAATGTGTAAAGTGGTGGTGCCATAACTCAAAGAAAACACCGTTGAGATATAAAATAACGCATAGCACACCACCATCGCCAGCGC
>CAIMDR010000439.1 GCA_903839795.1 uncultured Methylococcaceae bacterium
AGCTCCCCTAACCCCTCTTTGTCAAAGAGGGGGACTGAATAATTACGGTTTTCGGTGTTAAAAATGCCGTACCAACGACGCTTTAACACCTTAATTTTATTATTAAGCCCTTCGACAAATCCACTATTAAGCCTATTAATAAAGTAATTTAATATTTCTTACATAACTTGTTCAATGTTTATATAAAAGTATTAAAACAAGTAAGCTCACTTTTTTCGACAGCATTAATCCATTGCTTTATTTTGCGTTTGGCTTGTTTTTGTGAAAATGGTTGATTAAATATTGAAGTTAATTTATTTTCTGATTAGAAAGGTTCTGCGATAGCAAACCGCCGCCATACATAAATCTACGGTGGATTGCCTATCGGCGAATCCACTGCTTTTTTGGTATGGTTCAAAGAATAGCGGCAATTTTAAAACGTTCGGGACGGGGTTGTAAACTCCCCGTCCCGCGCAGTCCAGCTTCCTGTTTCGCGAAGCTGGAGCTTCGCTGTCCGGGTTCCCAATCAGGAGATTGGGAACCCGCGCATTTATCATAAACTTGCCAACTTAATATCCACTAACAATCACAACACTACTCCGTCCCCCGACCTGCTTTTCAACCACGACTTTAGCGCCAATGCGTTCTACCAAAATAGGCACATGGGAGATTACGCCGACTTTTCTGCCCAAGGCTTGCAGGGTATCCAGACTGGCGATGGCTATATCCAAGGTTTCAGGGTCAAGGCTACCGAAGTCTTCGTCGATAAACAGGGATTCAACTTGGGTTCTGTTTGAAGAGAGCTTAATACAGTCATTCAGAAATTGTCAGTGATGGGTATCCACATACCTCAAATAGATATTTAAGCGTCAAAAGAGTTATTGTAAAAATCGAAAATAAACGGTTTGGTGTTTGATCGGACAGCAAAAAATGAAACGGGATTTTCGCAGTTGCTACACATCCCGCATCACCGCAACCTTGCGGAAGCTATTTGGCTGTATCATCCTGACGCGCCTGAAGGCGATGCCATGGACACCCACTGACGCACTTCCAATACCCGTAGGTATTATGAATTCTGGTTTAAATCAAGGCGAACCTTGACGGCAGGCGGGCGGACTGGCGAGCCGAAAACCGATGTTGTTGTTGCGGTTATCGGGCGTGTTCCTGTTGCGGTAGGCCGAACGCACGTTCTGTGGTTCATTATTCCAGGAACCACCTCGCAACACACGGAGAGACTCGGCATCACCCTCGCTTAAAGATTATAGACGCGAACAATGTTTTCCGCAAACCTTCGGTTTCACCGTGGATAGCATGACCTATCCAGCTTCTCACTCGTGGGTGTATTTGCTCCCAATCCAACTTGCCTTGACGATAAAGCTGAGCCATTTTTCGAAATCGACGGTTAAAGGCATGTCCATTATCGTTGCGTAGCTTTCGCTTATGCGGGAATACCTGATAACCGAATAAATCGATACCACGACAGGTATGGTAGATATGCGCTTTGCGTGGATGCAAGTGCAATCGATCTTCAGCCAGCCGTTCACGCAGTTTTTCACGAAGCTCATGCAAGCTGTTTTTGTCCCTGCCTAGAATCACCAGATCATCGACATACCTGAGATAAGGGCTGATCTTAAGTTGCTCCTGGATAAAATGATCCACGTCATCCAGGTAAAGATTGGCGAGAAACTGGCTGGTTAAGTTCCCAATGGGCAATCCGGTGCGCCGTTCGATTAATGTCAGCAAATCATCTCCCAGAAAATAATCAAAGTCTGACCGCCCTGTTACCACCGGCGTGGTATCAATAATTCGATCAAATAAATCCAGAACAAATTTGTCTTTCAGGTAATGACGCAGCTTTTCTTTCAAGATCACGTGATCAATAGAGGGAAAATATTGCTGAATATCCATCTTTAATACGTAAGGATATTTTTTTGACCCGACATTCCGCACCCCTAATTTACAATATTGTATTATTTTTATTGCTATATTTTTCAACAAGTTAATGTTTTTCTCTATTTTATGCTTACTGCTGTGTTTTCATATTTCAGCTTAATAT
>CAIMDR010000440.1 GCA_903839795.1 uncultured Methylococcaceae bacterium
ATACCATCCCTTTGAGGGATGTTATCCGTGTGAGTTAAATTGTCGTGTAGTGGAAGTTTAATTTCTGAAAGACTATAGATACTATGTCGGCTGGAGGTTGAAGGCCCCCTCACGCCAGTGAAACGCATCCGGGAGCGCCAAGCCCCCGCTTGGCATTTAACAAGACTACGACGAATTGGTATTCAGCGTTCTCGGAGCAGTCTCCAGCCCTCGCTACGTTTCAGAACAGGGAGATTTATATAAAATTTCCTCTAACTCAAACCACTCTGAGAGTGTAATTTTTTTAGTTGAAAATGTCCGTTAGCCATCGGCCATTTAGAGACAGGCACGACTGCTTTGGGGCGATGAATAGGGAAGAATAAATTTAAACCGTTTTAGAATTACGATTGAAGTAGTTATATCCGTTATAAATAATAAAAATGGTATTTCATTATTCACGGCTATAGGCTTATTATATTGCCATATTTTTATGAGCATAAAGATCTCTATTTTATCTTATTCGTAGCGCAGGGATGACAACATCGAATGACACCTTTTGTACCTCATCTTCAATCCTATACGCTGACCGAAAAGTTGGGGGAAAGCTCTTGGTCCAAGGTTTATAAAGGCTTTCACAAGAGAAGCCCTGATGATCTCGTGGTACTCAAATTCTTATTCAAGAGTGAAGCAAAATCCCGCCATCTTCGCCAAAAAGTCGAACGCTTAAAAGTATTGCACGATCCACGTGCTTTAACGCCGCAGGCCTTGATAGCCGATGGCGACGCGTTAGTTGTCGTGCAACCGTGGTTCGCGGGTAAGACGCTTGATGTCTGGGCTAAGCAGCAAAAGCTTTTACTGTCTGACTTTTTCACGCTGGCTTGCGCACTCACTGAAACTTTACAGGCCGTCCATGACGCTGGCATTACCCATGGCGGGGTCAAACCGCATAATATTCTGGTTCAGTCAAGTAAGCTGACATTACGTCTCACCGATTTCATTACCCCCCTCGATATCCGTGATGTCAGCCACTTCATCTACGATCCGGAATTCGTGCGCTGCACGCTGGCCTATACCTCACCCGAGCAAACTGGCCGTATCAATCATCGGGTGGATTTTGCCACCGATCTGTATTCCCTCGGTATCGTATTTTATGAATTGCTGACGGGCAAGCTACCGTTCTACTCGACTGATCCGCTTGAGTTGATTCATTCGCACTTAGCGGAAGAAGCTCTTAAAGTACCTGAATTAAACTCAGCTATTCCGCGTCAACTGGGCGAAATAGTCGCAAAATTAATGTTGAAACAGCCTGAGAAACGCTATCAAAGCCCCGCAGGTTTATTAGCTGATCTGATTCGTTGCCGTGATGAATTTACAGCGACCGGTGTCGTGACGGATTTTCCCGTGGGTCTGCACGATTGCAATCGACGGGTAACCTTTATCTCAAAAATGGTCGGTCGAGTCAAAGAAAGTGCCTCGATTCTAAGTAATTATGATGAGGTCGTACAAGGCCAGTTCCGAGTAGTCTTTATTTCAGGTTGGTCTGGTATCGGTAAAACTCGTTTAATTCAAGAGTTGCAGCAACCTTTGGTGAGGCATCGCGGCTATTTTACTTCAGGGAAATTTGATCAGTATCAGAAGAATATCCCATATAGCTCGCTGATCCAGGCGCTGCGAAATCTGATACGTACCTTGCTTACTGAAAGTGAAGCCCAGGTGTTACAGTGGAAGCATAAAATTCTGAGCGCGATGGAAGGTAATGGACGGGTTATTACCAATGTAGTTCCCGAACTGGAATTTATAATTGGTCAGCAACCTGAGGTTGCAAGCCTGCCGCCAGTAGAAGCCAGAAACCGCTTCAACAGGCTTTTCGGACACTTTCTGATCTGTCTTGCCAGCGAAGAAAATCCTCTGATTTTGTTTATTGATGATTTGCAATGGTGCGATAGCGCCACGTTTGATTTTTTACAAAACATTTTTGCCAACCATGAAGAGCATCCTTATCTTTTGCTGATGGGTGCCTATCGCCACAACGAGGTCGATACCAGTCATCCCCTGACCAAACTGATACGCAATATCAGAGAAGATCAAGGCCCGTTAACAGAAGTTCGGGTAGGACCGCTCAGCGAAATCGATTGCCATGAAATGGTTGCTTACCTGCTTGATTCATCATTGCAAAATACCGAAAACTTATCGCAATTCATTGTCGATCTTACCGAAGGCAACCCGTTGTTCGTCAGCGAGAGTCTGGCGTGGCTGAATACTGAAAATCTGCTGTATATGAATACAGAGCAGCAGTGGCAATGGGACATGAGCAAGATCCACGAAACACGCATGCCAGCGACCGTGGTAGAAATGTTCAGCGCCAAGGTCAGTAACTTATCAGCAGACACCTTATATATTCTCAATCATTGCGCCTGCATGGGCAATCGCTTCACTGTTATGGAACTGGTGCAGGTACTGGGCATTGACCTGACAACCCTGTTCGAACGCCTGAAGCCTTTGTTAAGACTGGGCTTTTTACTGGAGAATAACACCGACCTGCAATTCGTTCACGACCGTGTCCAAGAAGCCGTATTGAGGCAATTGGATGATCAGATGCGTCCAACATTACACTGGTGTATCGGTAACCGCCTGTTGGAAGATGAGGTCATCGACAGCCGTATAGAGCGCAACGACAATTTGTTCAATATCGCTGCTCACTTAAATCGCGGTCATCCACCTATTATGGATCAGGCAACTGTCTACCGCCTAGTGGACATCAACTTCCATGCCGGTAATAAAGCACTAGGGGCGTTGGCTACGGGAGCTGCTAACGAGTTTTTCCACATAGCCCACAATTACTTGCCCAGTGATTGTTGGGAGAAAGCTTATGAGCAGACCTTTCGCATCTTTCAGCGACTCGCCAAGACTGAGTTAATGTGCGGTCAGTATGCTTCTTCTGAAGCATTGCTAAATCGGCTGATCGAACATGCTGTCAGCGATCTGGATAAAGCCGAAGCGTTAGCGGAACAGACCACTTCACTGTCTTCATTCGGTAACTTCATTCAAGCCATTACCACGGCCAACCGAGGCCTCACCTATTTCGACAAAGCTATTCCTGACGATGAGGGAGTAGCCAGACAGCGCATGTTGGCATTGATGACCCGGATCGAAGCACAAGGCGATGTTTGGAGTACCATCTTGGATATGCCGGAGACCTGTGAACGTAAAAGCAAGGTTGAACTGGCGTTCTATAGCGAATTGATTCCCGATCTTTATATGACCGGCCGGGTGCCGCAGTTGTATCTGTCGGCGATGCAGTCTACCTTGCATTGTCTTGATGGAGGTATGGATGAATCGGTGATTTACTCGTTTTCCATCATGGGTTTGAATTTGGGGGAACAAGAGCGCTTCGAACAGGCGTTTAAGTATGAAGATTTAGCTCGCGATCTCTGTGCCAAATATCCGAATACCTTCGGAGCAACCCGAGGAATAAATGGCATTGTTTGGTGTAATATGCATTCGCGCAGTCATCCCGCTGCCATTGTCGAGTATGCTCATAAGGGTATTCAGTTCGGCAAGAACTGTGGTGATTTGTATAACGCCGGGCTATCTTACGGCCCCCTGTTGTGGAATCAGCAAGCCCAAGGCAAGAACTTACGTTTGATCGAAGAAACGGCTGAAGAATGCTTGCAGTTTTCGAAAAAAAATCAGCTTACGTTTTCGACCGCCTTAGCAGAAGCCGTTTTAGCTGGCTGGGTCGCCCCGATGAAAGCGGATTACCGGCTCGTGGCTATGGAAGACACACTAATTGAATGGGAGAAACATAACTATGTGGCGGCCACCGGCAGTTATTTCGCACTACTGGCTTTCGCCCAGTATTATTTTGGCGACTATGCCGGTGCAGCGGTGTCACTTAAGGCGGTTGAACGCTATCAGCATGGCTTAACCGACAATATACTCAAACGCTTGTGGTATGTATTCCGTATTTTGAATCGCTTGCGATTGCCTGAAGAATTATCGTGGTCAGAAGTTGAGTTGGAAATCGCCCCATTACTGCAAAAAATCACCACCTGGGCTAACTTTGGCCCCTTGTTACGCCCCTACCTCGCTTTTATACACGCCGAAATTGCAAGGGCTCGAGGCCACGAGCGTGATGCACGCAATTTATATCTCGATGCAATTGCCGAAGCCGAGACTCAGGACTACGGCTTGCTGTCCGGACACTTGTATGAATGCCTGGCCGAATTGGTTAACCACGCAGGGCTGGGTAAGGCAGACATCTACTATGCAGAGGCTCAACGTCTTTACTGTGTCTGCAACGCTGAAGACAAAAGCGTTCGACTGCGAACGCTTCATGATTTTCAATCGGTGGACAATACCAAACCCACCCAAGAGTCAGTCGTTGACGAAGCAACTGTTGAAACCGCTGAACTCGACACCCTACCGAATCTTGACATCAATTACCTGATGAAATCAGCCCTCGCACTGTCAACTGAAACCGACTTAACACAGTTGTTACAAAAGATTATGACAGTGGTGTTGGAATCCTCTAGTGCGCAACACGGCTACCTGTTGATCAAGCAACAAGAGCAACTGATCATTACAGCAGAAAAACATAGCGACAAAAAAACGTTGAATGGCAAGCATCAGTACCTTTTAACCAGAGCGCATGATATTTGCCAGGAAATTGTCAGATATGTCTTAAATACCAAAGAAAAAGTGGTGCTAAGCGATGCCGGTAGGGAAGGGAGTTTTCAGAATGCAACTGAAGTAAAGGCTTTAGGTTTACGTTCAATTATGTGCTTGCCGGTGCTCAAACAGGCACATCTGGTCGGCGTATTATATATGGAAAACCGGCTGTCTGATGGCGTTTTTACCGCAGAGAAAATCGGCATGACCGAGTTGTTAATCTCGCATGCGGCTATTTCGTTAGAAAACACTCAATTGATGGAGGAAACGCGCATTGCCGCCAAAGTCTTTGACTCTCAAGAAGGCATGATGGTTACCAATGCAAACAACATCATCCTGCGTGTGAACCGGGCCTTTACGGATATTACCGGCTATACCTCTGAAGAAGCCATCGGCCAAAATCCGAAGCTACTCCGTTCAGGCCGTCAAGGAAAGGAGTTTTACGTGACGATGTGGGCTTGCATCAATACTAAAGGCATGTGGGAGGGTGAGATCTGGAACCAGCGTAAAAATGGTGAGGATTTCCCCGTGCATCTCATCATTACTGCGGTAAAAGACCTAAACAATTTAGTCACCAACTATGTGGCATCGTTGACTGATATCACCCAGAGTAAGGCGGACTCCGATGAGATCAGGCATCTGGCTTTCTACGACCCGCTCACTCGCCTACCCAATCGGCGGTTGTTGGTGGACAGGCTTAATCAAGCCTTGATTACCAGCGCACGTAGCAAGCAAATAGGCGCGATATTGTTTCTTGACCTTGATCACTTCAAGACGCTCAACGACACACTCGGTCATGACATCGGCGATTTGTTGCTACAACAAGTTGCGGATCGCTTGACCCGCTGCGTGCGTAAAAGTGACACCGTGTCCCGTTTGGGCGGCGATGAGTTCGTGGTGCTGCTGGAAGATCTCAGTGACCATAGTGTTAATGCGGCCGCTAAAGCTGAAATGATTGGTGGGAAAATTCTACACTCCCTTAATCAGAGTTACCAACTCGCCACCCATAAATACTTTAGCTCGCCCAGTATTGGCGCCACGCTGTTCAAAGACACTCAATTTACAACCGACGAACTATTAAAGCAGGCAGACATCGCCATGTATCAGGCCAAAAAGACAGGCCGTAATGCGTTACGCTTCTTCGATACTGAGATGCAGAAGGTTATCAATGTCCGCGCAGAGCTAGAATATGAATTGCGCAAAGCACTGGATGCTCAGCAATTCCGGTTATATTATCAAGTTAAGGTTGATAGTTCGGGTCTACCCTTAGGTGCTGAAGCATTAATACGCTGGCTGCATCCTGAACGTGGCTTGATATATCCGGTTCATTTCATTCCATTAATGGAAGAAACGGGATTGATCTTACCCATAGGGCATTGGGTGCTGGAAACAGCTTGCACCCAACTCAAATTATGGCAGCAAGATGCACTAACTCGTGAGCTGACACTATCGGTTAATGTGAGCGCTAAACAATTTCGCCAAACGGATTTTGTAGAACAAGTAAAGGCTATCGTGCAGCGTCATGCCATTAATCCGACGTTGCTTAAATTTGAACTAACCGAGAGTATGTTGCTTGATAACTTCGAGGGTATTATTGCGACGATGAGTGATTTGAATGAAATGGGCATCAAGCTCTCATTAGATGACTTTGGTACGGGCTACTCATCCCTACAATATATCAAGCGGCTACCACTTTTTCAGTTAAAAATTGACCAATCATTCGTGCGTGATATAGCCACCGATATTAGCGATCAAGCAATTGTACGTACTATCATTGCCATGGCCGATAGCCTTAATATGGGCGTTATTGCTGAAGGTGTAGAGACCGAAGAACAGCGACAATTCCTTATGGATAATGGTTGCATGCATTATCAAGGGTATCTTTTTAGTAAGCCAGTACCCATTGAACAATTTGAATTGTTGTTAAAGCAAAATTCACTCTGATAAATTTATTTCATTTGACAGCCTATGGCAGTTTTTGATCTCAACGATACATCGAAGTTAATTTGACAATGAAGGATAAGGTACTGGCGAGACTCTAAGAGCCAGACATGAAAAACGACCGCTATCATCCATCCGATGATGCGCTTATTCAGTTCCTTCAATCGCTATAACCATGTGTAGGCGTGGCCGATCCAATGTCTTGTCGCAGAAGGGCTGACTCACGCTATCTAAGCGCACCTACAGATAATTCAGAGTAAGTATTCACCTCCCCCTTTGAAAAAGGGGGACTGAGGGGGATTTATCTAATAAAATCCCCCCTAACCCCTCTTTGTCAAAGAGGGGGACTGAATAATTACAATTCAGATCTACACAGAGGGGTCGTAAGCTGGCAGTCAGCTCCAACTAAAAATCAACACTCTCTCGTCCCCTCTTTTCAAAGAGGGGACTGAAAAAGCAGCACATTTCTAACCAATTAAACCGGCTAATTCATGCAGTGGCGGCAAAATGACCATTTTTGCCAGTTGCAACAGTAACAAAGCCGCCAAGGGTGATAAATCTATACCGCCCAGACCGGGAATCATTCTGCGACAGACATCCAGCAAAGGCTCGGTTAGCGTCGCTAAAATGGACGCGGCGGCATTAAAAGTACCCGGATTCATCCAACTAAGCAGTGCTCTGGCAAATACTGCAAAGACCAACACATTAATCAGTAAGGAAATTAACTGAGTAATAGCGGTGATTGCCAAGGCGCCGATATTAATCATACTGCCATTCAATAGCAGCAGGATGGAGGCATCGGCAAGCATTTGTAAGGACAACATAAGCACCAGCGATGAAGTGTCTATTTTTCCTATAGACGGCACAAATCGGCGCAGGATTTTTAAGGGTGGATGGGTTATCTTAACCAGAAACTGGGAGATTGGGTTATAAAAATCACCACCGCACCATTGCAATAAAAAGCGCAGCAAGACGGCCAATATATAAAGAGAAAACAGGGTATCGATTAAAAAAACAATCGGGTCAGTCATATAGCTAGAGCCCATCAGGTATTCTCCGATTCTTTGGACATTTCAATAGAGCGGTCTCGTGCAGCATGTAATGCTTTAGAAACCAATTCAGTAAACCCGCCTTGCTCAAACGTTTCTATTGCCTTTTGCGTAGTTCCACCGGGCGATGTAACCCGTTTACGTAATTGCTCGGGTGACTCGGACGATTCCAGCCCTATTTTAGCGGCACCTAATGCGGTTTGTTGAACCAACAAACGAGCCGTCACTTCATTTAAGCCTAATTCCAAAGCGGCTTTTTCCATCGCTTCCATCAACAAAAAATAATACGCAGGGCCACTGCCGGAAACAGCGGTCACCGCATCCAACTCGCTTTCCTCGTTAACCCACAACGCAATACCAACAGCACGCATAATATTTTCTGCCAAATTACGTTGTTCAGGCGTTACCTGTACATTGGCATGAAGCGCCGTCGCCCCTGTCAGTACCAGTGCCGGTGTATTAGGCATACAACGTACAATCGCCGTATCAGCGCCTAACCACTGACTTAAACTATGCTGGCTAATACCGGCGGCAATAGATACGACCAGTGATTTTTTTTGCTGGATTAAAATCGCCGCGTTTTTGGCTACCGAACTCAGTGTCTGCGGCTTAACCGCCAGTACCACGACATCAACGGCATTAATCAGCTCGTCATTGCTGGCCGAGGTATTAACATTAAGATTTTTTGCCAGCGTTGTCAGCGTCTCCGGATTAATATCAGAGACCCAAAGATGCTGTGGAGAGTGACCGCTGGCAATCAAGCCGCTAAGCAGACTGGACGCCATATTGCCGCCGCCGATAAAACCAATTTTTTGTATATTCATGTTCGTTATCTGTGGGTGATGTTAAAAGTATTTTAACCTATATGAGGGCAGCGTAAACAATCACAAGACTTTTCCTATAAAATGCGCTGCTACGGTACTTTTTACCGTAATTATTCAGTCCCCCTCTTTGAAAAAGAGGGGTTAGGGGAGATTTTTTAAATAAAT
>CAIMDR010000441.1 GCA_903839795.1 uncultured Methylococcaceae bacterium
ACATCCAAGGTTGCTCCGGTAAAATACCGGATCATGACACATATCAGGGTGGACAGTTTTTGACGCTGTTTTCCCCGATCCCCTGGACATTTTTCCACGCTGTTTTACAGTTTTTTAATTTTTAAGTGACTGTTGAGTCAATTAAAAAACCATCCAATGTCTTTAGTTAGGCAACCCGCAATATAAAAAACCCCCTCCAATTTTCGCAATACTACTGCTTAGCTAAGGGTTCGCATCGCTCAGCATTTACCATGCCAGAGAAAGTAACCCAATAGGCTACAGGTAGTGATCCCGGTTTTGGCAAAGGGGTTTGGATTACAAGATTACGCCGTTGTATTTCGTAGGAGCGACGCCCTCGTCGCGATTTGAGGCGTTAGGTAACTTGCAACAAATACCCCTCCATCGTTAGTAACGCCACCTTCTTAATGATTAAAGGAGCGAGCCATACGCGATCTAACCAAAGCCATCGAGGGCATTGACCGACCCGCTCCTAAAAAACTGTGTCACGAAGCGTGTGGAGACTTTATAACGCGGGGGACTTATTTATTGCGAGTTGCCTAAGCTGCTTTAAAAGTTCCATAAACTCCTCTATGGGCTTTCTCTTATAATGATTCATAATGTCGTCAATTTTGTTGAAGACTTGATCGTGCATGTGAATTTTTTGTTGCATAGGGACTCTCCTCGTTTTAAATAACGGCGCTTATAGTGATGGAGTATCAGCACTCTACGCCTTTAAGAAATCAAATTTAAGTATAGTTTATAAGCTTAAGCTTACAAGCTCGCCAAGGTAAACAAGCAAAAAAGTTTTTTACAGTGACTTTTTTAACATCGATGCAGGCGTTTAAGCCGGCTTTACAGGGGGCATCGTGCTGATAAGTTGACCGAACGCTTCAACCTGTTGCCAGTCAGTATATTCAATGACGGTCTTGGGGTCAGTCGGTCCTTTGGTGATAAACATGATAAGCCGTATCATTAAGCGATCGAAAAAGCTGTATTTTGGATATTCCAGTTTACCGGCAAATACAGCCAACTCTCTGGGTTGCCAGGTTATTTGTTTGAGAAATTTACGCAGGTAAGGATTGGTAGCCGGTTGGTTTTTTTCGGGTTTTCTGGCAACAATACTCACTGAAAAAAAGGCATTCGGCTTGCTATCCAGCAGCGGCTGATTACGATTGATAAAGTTAGTGATTTTAGGACTGTGCTTGCCATAATGAATGCTGGCACCAATAACAATCTTGTCAAATGCGTGTAAATCCAACTGCGCTTCCTCATCAATAGACAGCAGTGTTACCTGATGCCCTGATTGTTCAATGACCTGTTGTAAGCGGGCACCTATCTTTTGGGTGTGCCCCAGGGTGGATGAGTAAAGAATAAGAATTTTAGCCATTTGTTCGCCGCCAGGTTATTGCTAAGGGTGATGGTTGAAATCAGAGTAATTATTCAGTCCCCTCTTTAACAAAGAGGGGTTAGGGGAGATTTTATTAGATAAATCCCCCTCGATCTCCCTTTTTTAAAGGGGGGTGATTATCTACAAATCAGACAAGCTACGATCGGTTATTTATTTTTCGTTCCACGGCATAATGGGAACGGTAGAAATACTGTTGGCAGGCGCCCCTTCAATCAATTTTCGACTAATGGCGACATAGACCAGCGTGTTGCGTTTAGAGTCAAACATGCGGCTGACTTTGGTTTCTTTAAAAAATAGTGAGGTGTCTTCGGTAAAGGCGGTTTCTTCTTGCGGCAATTTTCCGCTGATAATAATAGGGCCGACCTGACGACAGGCAATCGAAAATTGCGAAGGATCTTCAGCAACGCCAAAAGTGCCGGCAATTCCACCGGTTTTGGCTTGGCTGATATGACAAGCGACGCCTTGCACTTTGGGGTCATCAAAGGCCTGTACGCAGACTTTATGGTTTGAACCGATCAGTTTCCAAGTTGTGGTAATGCAGCCAATTTCTTCAGCGTGGGCAGAAGGTGTAAGCAAAGCAAGCAATAATGAGCAGTAGGTCAGATTTTTTTTCATAGGAATAGAATTAATCAGAATTTTGGTCGTAAGTGTATAACGTAGGTGAATTTTAAGGAAGTCCTATTAACGGGTTTAGCAGCAGTTGAATGTTGATGCAGTTCATTTGTTTATATTAGTGGATAGGCTATTCCCGAAAATTTGTTTTAAATAAGTTAAAAATCGATTGATCTAATCACGTTGATTTTTATTATTTCTGATGCTTTAAAACTTCCCGCAATACATGCCCAATTTCCGGTCGATTGGAAACGATAACGGCATCTGGCAAGTGTTTATGATGCGGAAAGTTCGCCAATTTCGGAAAATGTGGCGTGCAGTCATAACGAAACAACAAGCCGTTTTGCTCATCCTGACAGTGGTAGCGATAATCCAGATGCACGAGGTTTTGATTGTCGATAATTACCGCCTCATGGATTTCCAGCAAATAACCCTTATCAAACCGTAGTCGAAGACGTAAGTTAACCCGTTCCGGCGTCAGAATTTCCTCGGTGTAGCGCTCTACATAAATACCGTCACAACCAAGAACCGCCTGTTCAACGGCATCCAAATAATGTTTCAGCGCATCATGCAACATTTTTCAGTTTCTTATTCAGTTCCTGATGTAAATACAGGTAATGCCGGTAATCGTTGGCCCATTCCACGAATACCGCATCGTCGGGCAATAGCCCTTGATTATATTGATAAAAAAATTCTTCAGAATCCTTATGGTTCTGCTGTTCAAGGATGCTGAGCCGTTTTGCCACTTCAATCAGTGCATCCAAAGGAGATGAGTATTGAATTGTTTGTTTTCGCATGGTTATTGCCCTTGTTTTATCGATCAGGTTTGTTCGGGTATTGTTGTCTCTGTAAAGTTTATTATCCATGCCCATTTATTCCAACTTAATTTAAAGGAGGACTGGTAAAATAAACCGCAGCAGAACCTTCTGCTTCGCTCAGGACAGTTTCACAGATTAAACGAAATGTGCCGAGGCTTTTGCAACCCCCGACTGGCTTCAGTCATGAGGTTTGCAAGGCTTCAAGGTCGGCTATTTCAACGACAGCTTCGCCTGATGCCAGCAATTTCTGAGCTTGAGGAAAAACTTGAGTCAACAGGTTTTGTAATCGGCGGTTAGTGACGTTGCCACAAGTGACCCAAAGCAGTTGCGGCGGTATACCCAAGCGCAACACCATCTCGACGAAATCACTGTCTTTGCTGATAATAACGATACCTTGATGTCGCGCTTTTTGAAAAATCTGCTCGTCTTCGGCATCACGTAAATTCAGATCACGCAAGGCGTATGCTTCCACTTTAAACGTTTGACCAAGCCAGTCGGCTAATTGTGGTGGCAGTTGCGCGTCAATCCAATAGATCATGCCGCCAACCGTTCCAAATTCACTCGGCGAGCGGCATATAACAGACAAGCCTGTATATCTTCCGGTTCTAAGTCGGGAAAGTCTTGCAAAATCTCCTCGCTGCGGATGCCTTCGCCCAACATTTGTAAAATATCGCTGACACGGATTCTCATGCCGCGAACGCATGGTTTGCCGCCGCACTGAAGCGGGTTATAAGTGATTCTGGTTTCTAAATTCATGCTGGTAATTCCTACATTAATCAAAATCTGTACTTTATTCTTTTTTGTCAATTCGATAGACTTCACTATAGCCAAGGATGGGTAGCGAAGCGTGACGGGGTTTTGTTTGTGTTAAGGCCTTCAAACGTTTCGGTCGGGGTTGCAAACCCCGACTAGTTTCGTTATTTTTTTGTAAGCAGGTTTTTATTTTTAAGCTTTAATTTTGAAAGCACTTTTTGAACAAGGTTCTTGATGCTCCGTCCATTAACGATAATAAAAAACGGAATGGCGCAGCCAATTAATGCGCTTAGCAACAATACCGCCGTGGTTAGTTGGCTCCAATCGACGGGGTAAACATCCGCTTTGACGGGTTTGCTGATGCCGGGAATGCTGGGTAAATCGCCATCGCCGCCGTCAACTTTTAATTGCGCTTTCATGCCTTTTTCCATGTGTTGCGGCAATTCACAATGGACGAGATAGGTTTTTTTCTGGCTGGGTAAAATCAGGGAGGCTTGTAATTGGCCTTCTCCATAGAGCTCCAAATGAAACATGCCTTCGGGGTATAAGTAACCCGGCAAACCGTGAATCATCAGTTGATGGCGTATCTGGTCATCGTTAATAAACGTGATGTTGATTTTGGCACAGGGTTTAACGTTCCATTCTTGCTGGTCAAAAGCAAACATTTTGCCGGTAAATTTCAGCGCGTGTTTTTGACCGGCATGGATGGTTATATCGACATTTTCTGAAATGGCCGGACAGTCGCGGGGAAGATTGTCGCTGTTGGCATTCATAATCATGCCTTTTTCATCCATCAACATGCCGCCGTGATTCATGGCAGAGGCCGATTCAATAACAGCCAGCATCATTAAGCCAAGTATTAATGCTTTCATCGTTGTTGTTTCCGTTTATAAATCAGCACGCTAAAAACCAGCAGACCGATGATTAAACCAATGACTACGCCAAACAGGATAATCTGCCAATAATTGGGGGCGAGTAAACCGGCGTCACCCAGTAACGGAGCAAAAGCGCCGACACCCCAGATCGCTGTTTTTTTGGCGTAATAGTCTTTATTAAATACCTGATCGAATAATTCATCATGATATTTTGGCATCCCTTGTTCGTCCAAGTAAGGCTGGTAGGCGAGGATAGCCATATTACCGCCCGGTTCCATGCCATCGGTGGTGGTGCCTGTGGGGACATGGTCGTGAAACATCCACAGGCCCGGGCCGTAACTGTTCAAGCCATTGTTGGTGGTTTGCAGGCGCAGATCAGTCCGTTGCGCAGGGGCGATGTCAAAAACATCGCGGGTTATTTGTGTTGTAGCGGGCAGGTCAACACCATCCAACGCGGTGATGGTGGCTTTGTGTCCGTGGATATGCAGCGCGACTGAAGAGCGTTGCAAGTTGGCAACATGCAATTTAATGTTTTCATTTTCATTGGCAATAATCATTCCGTCACGCAGGGTGTAAGGGAAGGAGTGACCATTCAGCATGAAGTAGTTTTCATGAGATTCCGTCATGTTATAGTCACGGCCCATGCGTTGCGCGATCAGTCTGGGGTCATTGGCCGTCTGGATGATGCTTGCCAGTTTTTTATCGACGGACTGATAATGTAGATCATATTCCTGGCTATAGGATTTTTTTACGGCAACGGATGGATGACGCACTTGTCCAGCGCCGATATTAAAGGTTTGCAACCAGTTATTGGGCTGATTTTCTTCGACAATAAACATCCCTGCCAAACCCATCATAAAATGCTGTGCCGTTTGGACGTGGCAATGATAAAGCATGGTGCCGGCATGTCTCGGCTGTATTTCGTAGGTATGGCTTTTCCCTGGGAAAGCCGCATGTTCTTCCATACCGTCATTATCTTCCCCTTTGGCGGTTAGCCAGGGGTGATCAACACCATGAAGGTGAATGGTATGGGGTAAATAATGGGTGTTTTCCAGCGTGATATAAACTTTGTCGCCTTGTTCCACGCGAATCACCGGCGAGGGCGCACGTAACAAGGGATTGGCAACCAACGAATTAAAGTTTTTAAGTGCCATGCCACGGGATTTTGGCGCGTAAACCCAAAGCCCCGGTTGAATCCCCGGTGCAATAGCAAAAGTATTGATTAAAAATTCACCATCAGGACTGGCACCGTTAAGCTCAACCACCTCAAGCTTGATGTGAATAACATCCGGATCGCCATCATTATCCAGATCATCGGTTAGGGTTATCGCATCCTGAGCCAGATTGGTTTGCATCAGTGTCGACATGGAGACATTGTTGGTGCCTTTAACCGCTGTTGCAACGTCATAAGGATTGTCCGGTTCGCAAGATGGCGCAGCATCAATAGTTACATCCTCAATTACTTGCGCAGGCCGCCACTCAGGATGCTCATTGGAACAAGGCTTTTCAATGCTGTTATTGTCCGAGCGGCTATAAACAGTCTCGGGGGGAACAATACCCGCTTTTTGTTGCAGCTCAGGCGCAATAAAAACAGCGAGAGTCACTAATGCCGGGATGAGTAGTATCAAAAAAATAGTGCGTTTTTGGATCATATACCGATAAGATATTTTTAAAATTATCGCTATTGTAAAGGTCTGATGGGTTTAAGCCTAGGCACGATTTTAAGTAATGATAAATCCCCTTTAATCCCCCTTTTTCAAAGGGGGGAGGTCAGTACTTACAAAGACGTTAAAAATGACTGCCCGAGGTTTGTTGGTAGCCTTAAAAACCAAGTCGTTAATTAACCAGATTAACGCTGTTGACGGTTGCGCAAGATGATAAAGTTGCGTCGGGTTAAGGCTAGCGCCTAATTCGACAATGCTGGCAATTACCTGATTTTTAGGTTTTCTGACCGGCAGCAGTCGGTCCAGACTGTGTGAAAACTCATAAATAAAATCTTCAGAGGTTGAATTTACTCCATTTACTTGTAAAAAAGAGTCATCTATCAATGGTTACTCCCATTTTGAAGTGTAATTCAATCAATAATCCGTTAATTATTTCCACCGGCATTGGTGATTTTAAGTTTTCACATAGTCTGGGCCAATAAGAGACAGTCAGCCATTTTCAGTAAAGGACAGGTAACTGGCTCAAAGCTATCGTTTCAGGAACTCCTTCGGGTAAATTCCAACCATCATGATGGCTGATTCCGTTCCCATTGGGCAAAGCTTAATCTACCCTGTCGGTTTATAAATGCGCTGTGTAATTCATACTGTCATGTAGCACTCGCACAATGTGAATTTTGGTTGCTGTAATACGATAAAAAACTAAATGACGATTGATGTGAAATTGCCTGTACCCTTCTCTGATGTAATCACAGGCAAATCCCAATTCCGGATTTTCAGTGATTAAAGTGAATGCGGAATTTAATTCATCAAAGTAACAATTCGCCTGTTCCGCTCCCCAGTTTTTAAACGAATAAAGCCAGATATTTTTCAGGTCTTGTTTTGCGAGCGCCTGAGTATGAATTTTGCGCATTTTCAGACTAAACCAGCTTCTTTTTTGGCTTCCAGCCTGATTGTTTCCATGTGTAATTCGCCAGCATCGCCACTCTCTTCGCCTTCAATCAGGGCGTTGCGTAAAAATTGCAGCTTTGAATTCGCATCTCTTTCTTCAAGCAAGCGTAAGGAGTCGCGCATAATTTCACTTACGCTTGCATAACGTCCACTCTTGATCAGTGCCTCAATGAGGCTGTTCCAGTGCTCGCCGAGGCTAACAGTTTGGGTTCGTGCTTGGGCCATGTTGTTCCCCTAGTCAGTTTTTTTAATAAAAGTGTAAGATATATTCTTACCTGTAATAAAGCAAACCTATTTTTTACGAACTTCGTACAGCTCATTAGTTCGTCTACCGGCGGGTGTCAAGCCGACCTTCACGGCAAGCAAAAAACCGATTTTCTATTGCGGTTGACCCATGGATTGTTGGCTTGCATAAGCGCTATTCAATCTTGTGGTCACACCAACAACCTCAATAATGTAAGCTAATTTACTGATTAAATGCAGCAAATTCCCCCATCTCATCCCCCAGATAATGCTGTCCGTAGCATCCAAGCATTTCTTGTAACACAATTGCAATAATTTTAGTATTGACAAAATAATGGTATCTGTTATTTTAAAATTGCAATTTTAATATAAAAAAATAAGTAAAGTCGAATGACTCAACGTGTCAACCCTCAGTTGGGTTGCATGTGCCAAGGACGACATAGCCAAACTTATTGCGAGATAAGGACGGAAAGCTCCAGAACCTTGATAACAAAGGTTGGCTGAGTTGCATTATTTTAATGTTCGACGTGCTCATAATTTCCCCATGTCTATCCAAAAATGCTTAATTGCGCTATTGCTGTGTAGCAGCCAAGCGGTTTCTGCTGATGCAACTTTACCCCACTTCAGTTTCACCGGCAGTTTTGCCAATGACAGTGACGTGCAGTTTTTTGACTTTTATCTAGCGGCTGAATCCAGCACTATCAGCATCGAAACCTTGTCTTTTAAAGGCGGGACTAATGCGGCCGACGAGGTAATAACCGGTAGCGGCTTTAACCCGTACCTATCGTTGTGGGAGCAAAGCACCGGTAATTATGTGTTTGGTACGGCGGCCAAAGATATTGCTGAAGAAGCCGTCATTTCAAGTACCGCGTCTTATTCTTACGGCACTTTACTGGCGGGTAATTACATTTTGGCCTTGAGCCAATTTGATAATGTGGCGGCTGGCACAAACTTAAGCGAAGGCTTTGCGGCTGATCTGGGTCTCGCTTCTTTTGCCGGTAGCCCGTCGTTTACCTTAAATGGCGGTGGTGGCAGTGGCCATTGGGCGTTGGATATTAACAATGTCGATACCGCCAGCATCCGCGCAGTGCCGTTACCGGGTTCCTTCGGCTTCATGGTCAGCGGCTTGCTGGGCTTGGCCGCGTTAATACGCCGTAAAGTGATGGTGTAAACCGGTAGCCATGTAGCCACGTAGGTCGGGTTAGCGATAGCGTAACCCCATACGCATCAACTTAAGGAATATTGATACCCATTAATCAGTTGGTCAGCGGTATTGGGCTTCTTTTTGCGCCTATTTAAAGAGCAGCCAATCTCAAACCGTTTTGCCAACTCTTCCAGT
>CAIMDR010000442.1 GCA_903839795.1 uncultured Methylococcaceae bacterium
CATCCGTGTTCTATGAGCAAAGTCTGTCCTATAGTTACGCCTTTCAAAATCCAAAAATCAAGTCGACAAGCGTTGTTGCCACACGGCTATTTTTGCTTTTAAATCATCACTGTTAATGGTGGTTAACTGGCGTTGTTTTAACAAGCGTCTTCCGGCTACCCAACTACGCGGGACGGGGTTTGCAACCCCGTTCTAAACGTTTAATGTCGCCGTTATTCAAAAAGTTTGCGTTAGGTATGGTTAGTTTTTTAGTTCACGCAAGGTAAAAACAGAGTAACGGGGTTGCAAACCCCGTCACGCTTGAGAAGTTATATTTCTGATATATTGCGCTTTTATTAATTGCAGGAACAATAGAACAGTCCAGAGTTTAATTCATTATTTGCATTGAGCCTAACAAAAGCCACTTATAGTTTATCGTCGATCTGAGCTATAATTTTCCAACATAACTTATCAGGGAGTCTTTATTCCGACCATTAGTATGTTTTACGGTATCATTATTTCGATGTTTTTTGAAATCCAAGAAAAATCTCATCTCCCGCATATTCACATTCGCTATCAGGGTTACAAGGCATCGGTTGCCATTGAAGATGCCGTCTGTTAGCGGGTGAATTACCACCGCGACAGTTGCGTAGGGTGCAGGTATGGGTTGATTTGCATCGTGAAGAATTGTTGGCGGATTGGGAGCTTGCTATGGAAGGTGTCGAACCTTTTCGAATTGATCCACTCAGGTAAGGGAGGTACATCAGATGATTAACGACCCAATTGTTGAAGAAGTTCGTCGTTACCGAAAAGAACATTCTGAACGGTATGGTAACGATTTAAACCAAATTGTCGAGGCACTGAGGAAAAAAGAAAACGAGTCAACTCGTACTAAATTAAATCCTGGACCTAAATTTCTTTTGGAAAAAGGGCTATCCGCTTAAACGCGATAAGATGCGAGTGAACAATTAAATTATAAATTCGTCCAACTCAACGTTCAAGCGGAGCTTCGCTTAACTTTTTTCTGGTTCCCAAGCTCCAGCTTGGGAACCGAGAAGCCGAAGCTCCAGCTTCGCGACACTGGAAGCTGGAGCTTCCAAGTCTGCATTCCCAAGCTGGAGCTTGGGAACGAGTACAATATTCCAGCCCATCTACTTAAACAAATCGCCGAGGAAATGGGACATGTTCATTAACGAAACAGAACTGTTGGAACGGGATGCCAAGCGGAACATTGGCGAGGAACTGCTTGCAGCCATTCGGGATGTTAAATCAGGCCGCCACGGTGCAACTTATGCCATTGAACCTAATGAAATAGTTACACGCGAGTAAAATGCGGCTTGTCCCAAACTCAGTTTGCAAAAGCATTACACATTTCATCTCGTACTTTACAGCAGTGGGAGCAGGGTCGCCGTCATCCCTCCGGTGCAGCTGAAACGTTGCTAAAAATCGTCGCCAAACATGCAGAGGTATTGCGTGAATTCTTGGTGTAAAACGGATAACAGTCGGGTAGTCGGACACATGCTTTTCGTGCCCGACATCTCGAAGCTATAATGTGGTAATGATTTGGAGTAGCCGGGGGCAGAGCAAAGTTATATTCAAATCTCACCGTTCTGCTCATTTTTAAAGATAATATGGAATATTGCTGCTGGTTATTGAGTCAATAAAGCTGCTTCAAATTTCATATACAAACCTATTCATTTGATAATTCGCTTTCCGTTGATAGATTTTGCAACCTGCAACTGGAATCCTGGTTGAGCAGTTTCAACCGACAGGTGCAATCCCCCGAAGGGTTTGCACACCGGCTACGGCCTACTATTCTTGCTGCCTGTTACCAGTAAAGCCGGTATTAACCAAACTTGTCAGCAGTAAAGCGACCTTAACCGTAAAGGATAAAACTTTTATCCCAGTAGAAAAACATTTTCCACTGTGTATTTTATCATTATTTTTAGCTATATGTTTGTCTATTTTTAGCTATATTTTTAACTACTTAGTAGTAGCTCTTGTTGAATTGAATACAATTAGGCATACTGCATGCACACAATATATTTATGACGGGTGATAAAATGGCAATGTTAACAGTACGCAACTTACCGGATGATGTCCATCGTGCATTACGCGCACAAGCAGTCCAACATGGGCATAGCACAGAAGCTGAAGTCCGAGAGATACTGAAAATGGCAGTTAAGCCCGAATCTCGGGTTCGTATAGGCGAAGCTTTAGCCGAATTGGGTCATAAGATCGGCTTGACCAATGAGGATTTTGAAGTTTTTGATCAACTAAAAGACAATTCACCAGCGCAACCGCTGAGATTTGAGTGATCGTTCTCGATACCAATATTGTTTCAGAGGCGATGAAACCAGAACCGCATCCACTCGTTCGTGCATGGTTAAACGAGCAAGCTGCAGAAACATTATATCTATCAAGCGTTACGCTAGCTGAGTTGCTATTTGGTATTGCGGCTCTTCCAAATGGTAAACGCAAGGATATGTTGGCATTGGCTCTTGACGGTTTGATGATGTTATTTAGAGGGCGTGTGTTGCCATTTGATATTGATGCCGCTCGCAGATATGCAGAGCTAGCTGTGATTGCTAAAACTAACGGACGAGGATTTCCTACCCCTGACGGTTATATCGCCGCAATTGCCGCTTCCAGAAATTTCATTGTAGCATCACGAGATACTGCGCCTTATGAAGCGGCAGGTGTAACTGTTATCAATCCATGGAAAACTTAGTTTGATTCAGTCGCCCGACATTTCGGCATTCAACATACCTCATTATCGGGCACGAAAAGCTCATGCTCCATCTACAGCTAAAAATAAAATCCGTTGAAATCCGTCCAATCGGTGTCATCCGTGTTCTATGAGCAAAGTCGACATTTACCGGATAGTTACCCGCTTCAAAATCCAAAAATCAAGTCGATAAACGTTTTTGCCACACGGCTATTTTTGTTTTTAAATCATCACTGTTAATGGTGGTTAGCTGGCGTTGTTTTAAAAGCCGTCTTCCGGCTACCCAAACATCGGTGACTTGTTGCCGACTGGCGGCATAAACAATTTGCGAAACCGGACAATATAACGGCTGGGTTTCCAGATGGTTTAAATCAATAGCAATCACATCCGCAGCTTTACCGATGCTAAGTGAGCCACAAATGGTATCAAGCCCCAGTGCTTTGGCACCATTAATAGTTGCCATGCGTAATGCCGTCATGGCGGGAACGGCACTGGCATCGGCGGCAACCGCTTTGCCCAGTAAAGCCGCCGTGCGCATTTCTCCAAACATATCCAGGTCATTGTTGCTGGCAGCACCATCCGTACCTAAGGCCACATTGATGCCGGCGGCAAGGCACTTGGCAAGCTGGCAAAAGCCGCTGGCGAGTTTTAAATTGGACTCAGGGCAATGCACGATATGAGCGCCCGATTCTGCAAACAAGCTGATCTCTTCATCGGTTA
>CAIMDR010000443.1 GCA_903839795.1 uncultured Methylococcaceae bacterium
CCAAAAACCCAGTCAGCGGCGTGTCCGTTGGTCAGTGCGCCAGCCGTGGTCACTGATGAACAATTGAAAGAGCTGGGAATTCGGTTGATTAAACCCTTTGGAAAAGAGAAGGTTAAGCAGGATTAAAAATTAAAAGTGTGTAGGTTGGGTTAGACGATAGCCGTAACCAAACACAATGGAACTACAACTGTTGGGTTACGCTATCGCTAACCCAACCTACGCGACTTTCTCTCGTTAAGCGGAAATCCAAAAAATATAATTGGAATTATGGCGGAAAAAAAAGCGGGTAAAGACAAAACAGCCACAAAAATATCGACTAATCCTAAAAAAATGAGCTCTTTTTTTGCGTGGGATGACGATATACTGATATTGAATGTGCTGGGTACACCCGGTGCCAAACAGGATGTTATTGGCAAGGTTAAGGGTAATCAACTCAAAATCAGTGTTACCGAAGCACCGCGTGCCGGTAAGGCGACCGATCACATGGTGCGCTTTTTAGCCAAAGAGTTTGAGGTATCTACCGCTGATATTGTCGTGGTCTTTGGACGCATGAACATTAACAAGCAATTGCGTATCAAGGCACCCAAAAAATTACCTTCGGTTATTGCCCGTTTAACATCATGAAGCTTTTTTTTAGTAACTACTGACAGTGAGTTAGCGACCGCGTAATTTAAAATACAGCTAAAAATAAGTCACCATCATTCAACATTTACGAGGAAAACAGAAATGGCTAAATGTCCGGTATGTGATTCAAGAAAAGGCAAAAGACAATGCTCAATCTCTAATGGTTTAGTGTGTAGCGTGTGCTGCGGAACTATTCGTAAAGAAGAGTTATGTTCAAATTGTTCGTATTATCAAAAGCCGAAAAGAAAATATAATGAAGTGCCATCGTATACAGCCAGTCAAATGGCGGCCCATGATCATTTGAATGATTATAGCAACGCCATAGAAGGTGCTTTGTGTGCTTATGATATTGAAAATAACAAGAGCTTGACAGATGCAGATGCCATTAGAATCATTGAGATGCTCATGGACAAGTATTATTTTAAAGACGTCCAAATAAACGCTGATAACCCGTTTTTATTGGGGGGATTCAATTTTGTCGATGCAGTTATAAGTGAAGACTTGACCGATATTGATGAGTTGGTGTTGGTAAAAATTTTGGGGGTTATTTACTTTGTTGCCAAAAGAAGAACCAAGGTTGGCAGAGAATACATGACTATTATTCATCAATATGTTGGTCAAAGAATTGGCTCAGGTATACGTGTTATGAGTCGGCTTTAGGTTTTATAGCGCCCCATTTCTTGGTAAATCAGCTAAGTAGTGGTTGCCGATTTAATTAATCCTTTTGAAACAGTTAGTTTTACCTTGAGCCTTATAAAATGATCAATACTCCATTCCCCATTCAAGATTACGCCTTACTCGATGATGAAGAATGCGATGCCCGCATTATTTCAGCCAAAGCCAAGCTGGGTAGCCGTTGTGTGATACTCGGACATCATTATCAACGCGACGAAGTATTTAAACATGCCGATTTTACCGGGGATTCTTTAAAGCTTTCCAGAGATGCAGCGCAATCAGAAGCTGAATATATCGTATTTTGCGGCGTGCATTTTATGGCAGAAGTTGCTGATATCTTGTCCCGTCCGGAACAAATAGCCATTTTGCCTGATTTGGCGGCCGGGTGTTCAATGGCGGACATGGCCAATCTGTTAAAGGTTCAAAAATGCTGGCAGGAATTGGCAGAGATTATCGATGTAGAAAATGAAGTGACGCCGGTGACTTACATTAATTCAGCCGCCGATTTAAAAGCGTTTTGCGGCAAGCATGACGGTATAGTGTGTACCTCATCCAATGCCCAAAAAATACTGGAATGGAGTTTTGCCCAGCGCCCTAAAGTGTTGTTTTTCCCTGATC
>CAIMDR010000444.1 GCA_903839795.1 uncultured Methylococcaceae bacterium
GGCCAGGGGAATTTAAATGTAAAAAAAGTGGAAAAATATCGTATGCCATTACCCCCGCTAATTGAGCAAATAGAGATTTGTGAGCATTTGGATTTTTGGAGAGAAAAAATCAATAAAGCCATTACCAAAGCCCAACAAGAAATCGCCTCCATCAAAGAATACCGTGAAGCGTTAATAACCGATTTAGTAACCGGAAAACGCAGTATCCCTCAATAACCAGCGAGTACGCTATGCAATTTACCGATACGTCAGAAAGAGGTTTTCAACAGTTCATAACCCGTTATTTGGTTAATGGTCAACACTTTATTGAAACGCCACCAACCGACTTTGACCGTGAATTTTGCATAAATACCAAGCAACTTTTAGCCTTTATTGAAGCCACGCAAAAAGAGGCTTACGAGATGATTCAGCAAAAAGGTGAACGGCCTTTTTTAGTGCGCTTGGATGCAAAAATCAAAGAACTGGGCGTGATTGAGGTACTTCGTAAAGGTATCAAGCATTTTGACAAAACCATTGATTTATTCTACCGAAAACCCGCATCAACCTTTAATGCCAAAGATGCTGATCGGTATAGTGCCAATCTGTTTTCGGTTACACAAGAATTAAAATACAGCCTGAGCCACGAAAATCGTTTGGATCTGACGGTGTTTGTTAATGGTATTCCGGTTATTACCTGTGAGTTAAAAAATCCGTTAAGCGGCCAAACTATTCACAACGGCATTCGCCAATATCAAAACGACCGTGATCCCAAAGAAAAACTGTTTTCTTTCGCCCGTTGCATGGTTCATTTTGCAGCCGACACGGAACAAGTATTTATGTGTTCGGAATTAAAAGGCAAAGCGTCTTCATTTATACCTTTCAACAAAGGCTTAAACGATGGCAAAGGGCTACCGCCTTTTGGTGCAGGTAATCCGGTCAATCCCAATGGACTAAAAACCCATTATTTATGGGAAGAGCTATTAAGCAAGGATGCGTTGGGCAACATCATTGATAAGTTTGCTCAGGTTATTGAAGAAACCAACGAGGATACGGGGAAAAAGAAAAAGAAAATGATTTTTCCGCGTTACCACCAATGGACCTCTGTACAACAGCTATTGGCTCATGCCAAAGAATACGGCATCGGACACAAATATTTAATTCAACATTCTGCCGGTTCCGGCAAATCAAAATCCATTGCCTGGCTCTCTCATCAATTACACGGCTTGTTTGATAAAACCGGTGAAAATAATCTGTTTGATTCTGTTATTGTCATTACCGACAGAACGGTGCTGGACAAACAGTTGAGTGAAGAAATAAAACAATTTGCCTATCCTAAAAGCATTGTTGCCGCCATTACCAGCGATGGCGCCAGTAAAACCCATCATTTACGTGAAGCGATAGCCAACAAAAAGAAAGTCATCATTTGCACTATTCAGACCTTTCCGCATTTATTGAAAGAAATGGAAGATTTGGGTTCGCTGAAATTCGCCATCATCATCGACGAGGCACACAGCAGCCAAAGCGGTGACACCTCCGCAAAAATGAATGCGGTATTAGCCGATAAAAACGATGATGAAGACTATGAGGACGCCGATGAACCGACCTTGGAAGACAAAATCAATGACTTGATTAACAGCCGTAAAATGATAAAAAACGGCTCTTACTTTGCTTTTACCGCAACACCCAAAAACAAAACCTTGGAAACCTTTGGTGTGCCGAAAAAATACGTTAAAGATGGAGAAGAAAAAACAGCCTTTGAGGCGTTCCATTTATATTCAATGAAACAAGCCATTGAAGAAGAATTTATCCTGGACGTATTGCAGAACTACACCACTTATAATTCGTTTTACAAGCTTATAAAATCGGTAGAAGCAAATCCGGAGTTTGACACCAAGCAAGCCCAAAAGAAATTAAAAGCTTATGTTGAAGGTCATGAATTTGCCATCGCCGAAAAAGCAAAAATTATGATTGACCATTTTCACCGTGAGGTCAAACACTTGATTAATGGTCAAGCCAAAGCCATGGTAGTGACTAAAAGTATTACAGCGGCTATCAAGTACAAACAAGCTTTTGATGACTATCTAAAGGAAATAAAATCACCTTGCAAAGTTATTGTGTCCTTTTCCGGCAAGAAAACATACCAAGGCGTTGAGTATGATGAAACGTCAATGAATAATTTTGACAGCTACACAAACGATATTCCAAAAAACTTTAATAAGCAGGAATATCGGTTTTTAATTGTTGCCAATAAATATCAAACCGGCTTTGACCAGCCGCTTTTGCATACCCTGTATGTTGATAAAAAATTGCGGGGCGTTTTGGCAGTTCAGGCTTTATCACGTCTTAACAGAGCTTTGAAACCCTATAAAAAAGATACCTTTGTATTGGATTTTTACAATAGCGTAGAAGACGTAAAAGCCGCATTTGACCCTTACTATACGTCAACCATTTTAAGCGAAGAAACCAGTCCCAATAAACTCAATGATCTGGTAGACGCACTGGAAATATTTGAAGTCTACAATGAAGCTGTGGTAACGGGATTCTTTGAAAAATATTCCGGCAATGCCGAACGCTCGACTCTTGATCCGATTATTGATTCAGCGGCACATATTTTCAACTTCGATTTACCTCTGGAAAAGAGAATTGATTTTAAAATTAAAGTGAAGTCTTTTTTAAGGACTTACAGCTACTTGGCAAAGCTGCTGAATTTTAATAATCTCTATTGGGAGCAGTTATGGTGGTATTTGAAATATCTTTTACCCAAATTAATTATTGAGGGTGATGAAGACCTGGCCCAAGGCGTTATTGAAGCGATAGATATGGAGAGTTATCGGCCACTCCCGCAAGGCACCGAAAAAATCACCTTAACCGATGATACTGGCTTGGTGGCTCCTATTCCTGTGGATGTCAGGGGTGGAAAAGAGGAGCCGGAATTTGATACCTTGGAAAATATCCTAAAAGCTTTTAACCAGCGTTTTGGCGATATAGAGTGGACTGATAAAGACAAAGTAAATGAAATTCTAACGCAACATATCCCTGAAGATATGAAAAAGGATGAAAAAATCATGAATGCCATCATGACGTCACCGGATAAGCAAAATGCAAAAATATCATCTGATAAAAAAGTAGAAGATTTGATGCAACAGTATTTGTTTACGCAGACAGAAATATTTAAGAAATTTTCTGACGATGTTGATTTTCAAAGACGATATAAAGAGTTTGTTTTTGATACGCTTTGGCAGCAAGGGCAGCAAGAACAACAACAACAAAATATGTAGTTGTTCACCTCCCCCTTTGAAAAAGGGGGATTGAGGGGGATTTATCTAATAAAATCTCCCCTAACCCCTCTTTTTCAAAGAGGGGGACTGAATAATTACCAAAATATCGGGTTTTAGGGTTTTAGGGGGATTACAGTCCTGTAGGTCGGGTTAGCTTATTGAGCGTAGCGAGATAACGTAACCCGACATTTGCTGCTCCAATGCGTCGGTTTACGCTATCGCTAACCCGACTGGACTTAAGCTACTTCGCGGGATGCTTCTTCTATTATATTATCAGGAACACCATGTCTCTTTAGTGCTGCGATAAGTTGAGTGGTTGTGCTGCTCAAATATCTCGCCTCATCATTGCGTAACCCCTCGCTAATATATGATTTAAGCAATGTTTGATAGCCGGTGAATCCCTTGTGTGGTGCTATTTCTTTCATGGACTCAACAACATCAACAGGAATGCGTAAAGTAATGGATGTCATTGGACGGTCTTTAGTCAATCGTTTTTTCAGGCGTTCAGAAAGCATAATTAAGCTCCTCGTTAGGTTCAGCACGACGCGCGGAAATGATACGTATAGATTTTTCTTCAATTTCAATATGAACCACATAGAGTAGTCGGCCTGTAATATCGAAACCAATAGCGGCATCTCGCGCCTCATCATTGCGCGAAGCAGCCATTATTAAAAGCATAGGGTCTGAGAATACAGTTGCAGCCTCTTCAAAATGAACGCCATGTTTGCGCCAATTTTTCTTTGCTTTGCCTTGATTTCATCCCAAATAAACAGCTCACCCTCTATTTCATAATTTATATCCATGCCTGAAATAATAAATTAAGTATTAACATTGTCAATACTCTGTTGTGATTAAAGGTGTAATTAATTTGATATAGTAGGAAAACCAGACGTTTAACGGTATCTACTTTAAAAAGCCGGGTAAATTGAATGCTAGCAATAATTAAGTAGTTAATTTTAAAGTATTTTATTTTTTACATACCACGTTTTACCC